>CAVJDC010000225.1:0-2001 GCA_963648085.1 Anaerovoracaceae bacterium | reverse complement strand
GTGATGTCTACTGCAGCTTCTGAGCATGCGAGCTTAGCAATAGCTGCCTCTGCTGAGTAAGGGAGACCCTTGTCTTTGTTGTCAGCTGCTTTGTATAAAAGGAGTCTTGCTGATTCGAGCTGAAGTCTAAGTCTTGCCACTTCAAATCTAAGTGGTTCAAATTTTGAAAGTGTAACGCCAAACTGTTCTCTTTCCTTCATATATGCGATCATATGATCAAATGCACCCTGTGCAATGCCAAGAGACTGAGCCGCGATACCGATTCTGCCGCTGTCAAGAGTCTTCAGTGCGATACTAAATCCCCATCCCTCTTCGCCGAGGAGATTTTCCTTTGGTACGATGACATTTTCAAAGTGCATCTCAGCAGTCTGAGATGCTCTGATGCCCATCTTCTTTTCGATCTTACCAGTTCTGATACCTTCTGAATCGCCATCAACAAGGAATGCAGAGATACCTTGATTGCCCTTGCTTGCATCTGTCATCGCAAATACGATATAAGTATTTGCAATACCGCCATTTGTGATGAATTTCTTGTGACCATTTAAGATATAATGGTCACCTTCAAGAACTGCAGTCGCCTTCTGTCTTGAACAGTCAGTGCCTGCATCTGGTTCTGTGAGGCAAAATGCTCCAAGCTTTCTTCCTGATGCAAGGTCAGGGAGCCATTTTTTCTTTTGTTCTTCTGTGCCGAATCCCATGAGAGGACCGCCTGCAAGTGAGGAATTTGCAGATACGATAACAGCTGTAGACGCGCATACCTTTGCTATTTCTTCGATGACGAGAGCATATGCCACATAATCGAGACCACCGCCCTCATATTCCTTTGGAATAGGAATTCCGCAGAAGCCGAGGTCAGCCATTCTCTTGAGATTTTCATGCGGGAACTCAGCCTTTTCGTCAAGCTCTGCAGCGACAGGCGCTACATATTCGTTCGCGAAATCTCTTGCTTTCTGTCTGATTTCTTCCTGTTCTTTAGTAAGTCTTAAATCCATAATGTCCTCCTGTAATAATTGTAAAACACAATGATGTCAAGGCGTCCTGACCCTAAGTGCAACTGATATCCAGTAAGCCGATTTTATACATACCTATGTCGCATATGACTTTTTAAGTAAGATGCTAAGGAGCTATGTATCGGGCTATTTTTAAGTTTTACATCATTTTAAATGTCATTGACTTAAAATTCTGTAGAATCATAATTGTTTTTATACAAATTATTTTATCTTTTTTTTGCAGTCTTGTCTATACATTTCATTCAATAAACAATAAAAACGGTGACAAAATAGCGTCTAAAATAGAGCCATTAAGACATATTTTTCGTCATAGTCCGATATCTCCAGTTCCTGCAAACATTTTTTCTACATTTGTGCGAAGTGCAGCATTTTCAGGCTTTTCGAGATTCGGATCATCTGTAAGAAGCTCTCGTACACTGTCCTTTGCGGCATTAAAGATTGGTATATGTCTGGCAAGATCTGCAATGTATAACTCTGGAAGACCATGCTGGCGTGTTCCGAAGAATTCGCCAGGTCCTCGAAGCTGCAGATCCATTTCTGCTATATAAAAACCATCTGTGGAATTTTTTATTATCTCCGCTCTCTTTTGACCTAACTCTGATGACGGATCTGTAATCAGTATACAATATGACTGCGCCAAGCCTCGACCTACTCTTCCTCGAAGCTGATGGAGCTGCGCTAGCCCAAATCGTTCGGCATTTTCTATGATCATCACTGTAGCATTTGGGACATTTATTCCAACTTCGATTACGACTGTTGCGGCAAGTATGTCTATATCTCCGTTGGCAAATGCTTTCATCACTCCATCCTTTTCATCTTGCTTCATAGCACCATGGACAAGGCCAATATTATGGTCAGGAAATCTTTTTTTCAGATCATCATAAAGAGAAATTGATGACATAGCATCAACAGCCTCTGAATCTTCCACGAGCGGAGCTACACAATATGCCTGGTGCCCGAGGCTTAACTGTTCTTTTACAAAGGAATATAC
>CAVJDC010000224.1:0-2005 GCA_963648085.1 Anaerovoracaceae bacterium | reverse complement strand
TAATTATAACTTCTCTCTTGCTGCCTCTTCTTTCAATCGAAACAACAGTGCCGTCAGCTTCACAGATTTCTGCGATTCCTTTAGGCTTTCTTGCTTCAAAAAGCTCTACGACTCTCGGCAGACCCTGAGTAATGTCGCTTCCTGCTACACCACCTGTATGGAAAGTTCTCATTGTAAGCTGCGTACCAGGTTCTCCGATTGACTGAGCTGCTGTTATACCGACAGCTTCACCGATATTTACGCTTTCTCCTGTTGCCAGATTTCTGCCATAGCATCTTGCACAAAGACCTGTTCTGCTGTGGCATGTCATAATTGATCTGATAGCTACTGATTCTATGCCTGCTTCTTCTATTGCTTCAGCATTTTCTTCTGTAATTTCTTCGTTTTGCTCAACTATTATCTCACCTGTCTTAGGATCACATACATCTGTAAGTGCAGTTCTCCCTATAATTCTCAGCTTGAGGCTTTCGATTTCTTCTTTGTCGTCTCTGAAAGCTCTTACCTCGATACCTTCATCAGTACCGCAATCCTGCTCTCTGATGATAATATTGTGAGATACATCTACAAGTCTTCTTGTCAGATAACCTGAATCGGCCGTACGAAGGGCTGTATCTGCCAGACCTTTTCTGGCTCCGTTTGTTGATATGAAGTAATCCAGTACTGACAGACCTTCTCTGAAGTTGGCTTTGATTGGAATCCTTACGGTTTCACCGTTGGCTTTAGCCATAAGCCCTCTCATGCCGCCTATCTGTCTGATCTGGTTCTTGCTTCCTCTGGCTCCCGAATGTGCCATTATGAACAGGTTGTTAAGTGTTCCAAGCGAATCCATAAGAGCATCGGCAACATCATCTGTTGTCTTATGCCATATCTTGATGATTTTTTCGTCGCACTCTTCTCTTGAAGCAAGACCTTTTCGATATGCGTTTTCGTATTTTTCAACCTGATGCTCTGCAGCTTCGATGATTTTTTCTTTTTCTTCAGGTATTTCCATGTCGGAAATGCTGATTGTTATAGCCGCCTTGGTCGAATAATGGAATCCTGTATCCTTGATATAGTCAAGCATCAGTACAGTTCCTGTATTTCCGTGTGCTCTGTAGCACTTGTCAATAATTTTGCCGAGTTTCTTCTTGTCGCAGAGGAAATCGACCTCAAGTGAATACTGGTCTATAGTTCTGTCTACAAAACCCAGATCCTGAGGAATTCCCTGGTTAAATATGAACCTTCCTACTGTGGATTCTATAATTCTGCCTTCTGTATCGTTTTCGTCTTTGTACATTCTGACTTTGACTCTTGCATGAATACCTACGGCACCTGTCTGATATGCCATAAGCATTTCATCCATATCCGTAAATATTTTGCCGTCACCCTTCTCTGCTGCCGTGTTTCTTTCTTCAACACCAGGATGTGTCAGATAATATGAACCCAGTATCATATCCTGTGTAGGAGTAGTTATAGGTGAGCCATCCTTTGGAGCCAGTATATTGTTTACTGACAGCATCAGAAATCTTGCTTCCGCCTGTGCCTCAACTGAAAGAGGTACATGAACTGCCATCTGGTCGCCGTCAAAGTCGGCATTAAATGCAGTACAAACCAGCGGATGAAGCTTAATTGCCTTACCTTCTACAAGTACAGGTTCAAATGCCTGTATACCCAGTCTATGCAGGGTCGGTGCACGGTTAAGCATTACAGGATGTTCTTTGATAACATCCTCAAGGACATCCCATACTTCCGGTCTTACTTTTTCGACCATTCTCTTGGCACTCTTGATATTGTGAGCCTGACCGTCTTCTACAAGTTTTTTCATAATGAACGGTTTGAACAGCTCAAGTGCCATTTTTTTAGGAAGTCCGCACTGATAAAATCTCAGCTCTGGTCCTACTACGATTACCGAACGGCCTGAGTAGTCAACACGCTTACCCAGAAGATTTTGTCTGAATCTTCCCTGCTTACCTTTTAGCATATCTGAAAGGGATTTAAGAGGTCTCGATCCAGGTCCCGTAACAGG
>CAVJDC010000223.1:0-2008 GCA_963648085.1 Anaerovoracaceae bacterium | reverse complement strand
CAGAAAAGACAGGAGAAAAAAATGGACAACAAAGAAATGTTCGACGCTATGGAAAATGTTACCATCCTTGATCATCCACTTCTTAAGCACAAAATTTCTATCCTTAGAGATAAGGCGACAGGCACAAATGAATTTAGATCCATAGTAGAAGAGATAGCTATGCTGATGGGATACGAAGCACTTCGTGATCTTCCTACTGAAGATGTCGATATCGAGACTCCAATCGAAAAATGCAAAGCACCGATGATTTCAGGAAAGAAAATGGCTGTAATTCCTATTCTTAGAGCAGGACTTGGGATGGTTAGCGGTATCCTTGCACTTGTCCCTTCTGCAAAGGTTGGTCACATTGGCATGTATAGAGATGAAGAGACTCACGAGCCACAGGAATATTATTGCAAGCTTCCAGAAAGTATAGACGAAAGAATTGCCGTAGTTGTAGATCCAATGCTCGCTACAGGCGGCTCCGCAATAGATGCTATAAACAATATCAAGGCAAAGGGCGGCAAGAGTGTTAAGTTCATGGCTATTATTGCTGCGCCAGAGGGACTCAAGAGACTTGCAAATGAACATCCTGACGTGCAGATCTATGTAGGTCAGCTCGACAGATGCCTCAATGAAAATGCTTATATCTGCCCAGGCCTCGGTGATGCAGGCGACAGAATCTTCGGCACGAAATAGATTTAAGTGACTTTGCCTAAAAGATGATATGAAAATTAGCTTCATATATGAGATGTTCGGTTGATAGGCTTTATGAACGAGATGCTCGGATGAAAGGCTTCATACACGAGGTGTTCGGGTGATAGGCTTCATGCACGAGTTACTCGGTTGAAAGGCTTTATGAACGAGATGCTCGGATGAAAGGCTTCATACACGAGGTGTTCGGGTGATAGGCTTCATGCACGAGTTACTCGGTTGAAAGGCTTTATGAACGAGATGCTCGGATGAAAGGCTTCATACACGAGGTGTTCGATTGATAGGCTTTATTCGTGAAGCGTTCAGTTGAAAGTATATAGATGTTAAGAAACAGGAGTAATTGATATGAGCAGAAAATCAACGATTCACAGAAAGACAAACGAAACAGATATCCGCGTGACTCTGGATCTTGACGGCAGCGGAAAATGCAATGCAAATACAGGAATCAAATTCTTTGATCATATGCTTGACGGATTTGCAAGACATGGACTCTTTGATCTTGACATAACATGCGATGGTGATATCTGGGTAGACTGTCATCATACTATAGAAGACACTGGAATCGTTCTTGGCGAAGCTATTTGTGATGCCCTAGGCGACAAGAGACAAATTTCCAGATTTGGCGATTGCTTTCTTCCGATGGATGAATCACTTGTTCTTTGTGCTGTTGATATCGGCGGACGTCCATATTTCGTATATGATGTAAGCTTTAAGGCTGAAAAATGCGGGGATATGGATACACAGATGGCAAGAGAGTTTTTCTGCGCATTGAGTTATTCATCACGTATGAATATACATCTCAAGGAGCTTTATGGCGAAAATGATCATCATGTGATGGAAGCATGCTTTAAAGCTTTTGGAAGAGCACTAAGAAAGGCTTGTGAAAAAGATGCACGTGTAAGCGGCGTTCCATCTACAAAAGGCATACTATAGAAATAATTGTAAAATTTATAAACGCAGCTGTGATCAAGTGCACTTGTCGGAGCAGCTGTGCTATGAATTATTATGGTATATTTACCATGCTATATTTACTATGCTATATTGAAAGATGATATGTACTTCTCGCATTGATATCATATCTTGCGAGAAGTATTTATTTTTTTCAGACCTAATTTGCATATTAATTTGCGGATCTATTTTGCAGACATATTATACAAGCCTGTTGTATAATTCCGATATATAAAATCCTGTTATGAAATCCTGTTATGAAATCCTGTTATGAAATCCTGTTATGAAATCCTGTTATGAAATCCTGTTATGAAATCCTGTTATGAAATCCTGTTATGAAATCCTGTTATGAAATCCTGTTATGAAA
>CAVJDC010000222.1:0-2014 GCA_963648085.1 Anaerovoracaceae bacterium | reverse complement strand
GATATGTCTAACCTAGAACTGCCTGTGATTTTCGATTTGCAAGTGCACGATTTCGACAAACTCATCGCAATATATATAATGAAAAATATAGCCGCTGCAAGATTGCATATTATCGAAAACATTCGAAAGCTAGTTAGCGAGAACTTACTCGTTCCTACCTCACATTGAAGAAGTATCCCGACTATGATCGCTGCTGCGATAAAGCCCTTAAGTATAAGTGACCATTCATCTTTTCTCTCTTTTGTAAACATCAGACTATTTTTCCCTTTCTGTTATTGCAATTTTTTTTGTTAATTTCACACGGCTTTGAATAATTCCAGATCTCATATCCCTGTCGTCTCGCTGAATCGTATACAGGCATCATATTTTTCTCAAGTATATGATAAAATGTCTCTTTTGAATTTCCTTTTCGATACAGCTCCTGCCCAGCCCATATGCAGTGAAGATTGTCGCGATAGCACGCCTCAAATTTCTTATGAAGACCTGGTTTTTCATGAATCAGCTCGTACATCACATATTGGTTCTCTGCAAACGCTTCAAAGAATGGATTCCATTTGGGCAAGCGATTGCTCTTAGACGAATTCAGCGATGAATCCATAGGCATGAGATTCCACAATTCATCATTCATGACGAAAGACCACGGAATAAAATGATCTACATCATAATGTCTCTTTCGCACAGTTTTTCCCGTAAAGACATCACGTACCTCTCGAACCTCCATAATTGCCTGCCAAAGCTTTCTGACATGTCCAAGCTTTCGCATTTTTTCATCCATAGGTACAAGCTTATACACAAGCCCCGGAACTTCTGGATTGTTGTTTTGCAACCACTTTACCTTCTCATACTGGATCCAGCCAAGAATATTTACTGTGTTGTCCTGAATCATAGCTACCCAGTCTGGATGAAAATGCACTTCTTTTTTTAGCTTGCTGCTGTCGCCTAAAGTGTAAGGAAGCGGAGTTACCAGTGCATTTATTCTTCTGATGTATTCCGTGATACGTTTCACGCTATTCCAATCAGCTGCTTCGTCGCTTCTATTAAAAAAGCCTGCCAAAGCACGATATGGCACCATATTTGTCAATTGCTCTTTTGCATTTTTTAGTTCTTTTTGATGCTCGCAAATGGCATTTTTTATTTCTACCCTGGATGCATTAGCTGGAAGACTGCTAATTTTTGTCAATTGAATAATAGCTCTTTCGAGTCCATCTCTCACCACTCCATCCGCTTGCATGCCGCTGAGATGAATATGAAACTCTCGAACAGAATACCAGGCATTTACAATCATTTCATCTATTATTTCATCAAATGTAGTTTCCGTTTTTCCCTCCGAAATAATATGCACTACCGCTTCTAGCCAGTAAAATTTATAGCAATAGGACGGATCCTTCATCATCTGGGAAAAAGCTTCTATATCCAGTTTGTTATAATATTTTGCTTCTATATTTAGAGTGTGATTTAATATGCTTCCACCCTGCGAAGCAATATATTCAGCCAACGCTCGTCACCTCTTCCCTCTCTGACATCTCCAGTAATCCATGTCTTTTCAATCACAAGCCTAGAAGCTTCACGCAGCGAATCTTCAAGTGAAGAATCGCTGAAATCCGCACTCGCCAAACCTCCGAGCAGCACATCTCTAGAATCTGCACTTGCCAAGCCTTCGTATGCTGCATATCCCGAATCCGCACTCACCAAACCTTCAAGTAATGTGTCACCGAAAGTTTTATTCATTAAATTTGCGAATGATTTCTCTGTAAAATCCGTAAAATACCGGCCATTCCGAAGTCCTTCAAATTCTCCATATTTGAAGGAAGTGTAAATAATTCCATTCTTCTTTAATGCATTTTTCATCTTTTTAAGAACATCTCTAAGTTCTGTCTTTTTAAGATGCAAAATCGATGCACATGCCCAGATGCCATCATATTTTTCTATATCACTTAATTCCTGAAAAAGCATCTGCTTTACTGAAATGCCTGTATATTCTGCTGCCATTGAACATAAAATCTCCGAGCCATCG
>CAVJDC010000221.1:0-2046 GCA_963648085.1 Anaerovoracaceae bacterium | reverse complement strand
TTTTATAAGTATAGTCTGTTCAACTTTTCGTGTCCATGGTTATATTCTAACACCAGACAGATGCGGGGGGATATCTGGCGCTGCGTTATAATTAACAAATTTTTTTCTTTTATGTGGACGAGTTTGTGATATAATTATTCGAATGAGTTAATTTTCCTACACAGCATAAAGAATGCGAGGCTGAACGTGACAGAAATAGACATCGGAAAAAATGAAGCCGGGCAGAGACTTGACCGTTTTCTCAGAAAATATCTCAAGGGGGCGTCGCTAAGCTATATTTACAAGATTATAAGAAAAGATGTGAAAGTAAATGGCAAGCGTGCTGGGAAGGATACAGTGCTGTGTGAGGGCGACAAATTGTCACTTTATATGAAGACAGAAGATGTCGAAAGCTTCAGGCCTGCAGAGATCAAAAAATCTTCGGTGAAAAGAACATTTGAAATTGTCTATGAAGATGACGATATTCTTGCAGTGTCGAAGCCTGTGGGGCTTCTTACGCATGGAAATGCTGCCGAAAAGAAAAATACACTTGTGAACCAAGTGACTGATTATCTTATAGAAAAAGGTGACTTTGTACCGCGGATTGAGAAAAGTTTTAGACCAGCGGCGGCAAACAGACTTGATAGAAATACATCAGGAATAGTCATCTTTGGAAAAAACAGTCATTCGCTTCGTGAACTGAATCACATCATAAGCGACAAAAGGATAACTAGGAAATATTATATTGCTGCTGTCTGTGGTGAAATGAATAAATCGTACCATCTTCGCGGACTTCTTACTAAGGATGAGAGCAAAAATAAGGTAAGTGTAAGCGAGATATACATTGCCGATTTTTCGAAGCAGGAATCGGAAAGCGGCACATATGCTGAAGAAATGGCGGAAAGCGGCACACATGCTGAAGAAATAGCGGAAAGCGGCACACATACTGAAGAAATGTCGGAAAGCGGCACACATGCTGAAGAAATGTCGGAAAGCGGCACACATACTCGTGGTGAAGCAGACAAAGCTGCTGCCATGACAGAAGAGCGATACATAGAAACGATCGCAGAGCCTATTATCGTGAGAAATGGATTTACGCTTGTCAGGGTGCGTCTGATTACGGGACGCAGCCATCAGATAAGGGCGCATCTTGCTGCTGCTGGATATCCACTCGCAGGTGACGCAAAGTATGGTGACCGAGACATAAACAAAAGGCTTGCCCGTGACTATGGTCTTAAATCACAGCTTCTTCATGCATATGAGATGAGTTTCGCGGCATGTGACGGCTGCCAAGATATGGAAATTGATGTCAGCGGACTAAAAATTATCTCAACTCCTGGGAAATTATATGATCGCATTCTAAAATCACTATTTGGCGACGATTATATGGAAGTAGTGCAAGATAATGCGAATATGAGATGATAGAAGAATGTAGAAAGTAAATGTGAATTTGAGATGACAGAAGAATGTAGAAAATAAATGTAAATTTGAGATGACAGAAGAATGTAGAAAATAAATGTAAATTGAGATAATGGAATAATATAGAAAAATAAAGGATATTTAAGATTTTAGATGGAAGGGAAAAATTATGGATTTCGATGAAAATATGAATCCTGAGAATGGCACTTCGCAAAATAAGGGAGTAGGAAATTTGCAGAATAAGGAGATGGAAAATTTGCAAAATAGAGAAATGGAAAATTTGCAGGATAGGGTAAATGCAGCTTCACTTGATGATACCGAGGCGAAAGCTGCTGCGGAAATTGCTGAGATGGCTTCGAAAGAGGAGAAAAAGAAAAAAAGGAGAAAAGAACTGTTTGCATGGGTAAGAGATATCGCTATTGCTATTGTTATTGCACTGATTGTGGCACAGTTTATTCAGCCTACGATCGTAAAACAGCATTCGATGCAAAATACATTGCAGCCAAATGATTATTTGATCATATCTAAGTTTGCTTACAAATTTGGTGAAATAGAATATGGCGATATAGTAGTCTTTGAGACCGATATGAAGACTGATGAAGGAGATGACAAGTATCTGATAAAGAGAGTCATTGCAGTTGGCGGTGA
>CAVJDC010000220.1:0-2073 GCA_963648085.1 Anaerovoracaceae bacterium | reverse complement strand
CGTGATTTCCTTCATATTGCAGATGCTGCTTCCCTTATAATTATCGAGATTAGTCATCATTTTCAATTCCTGTACGAAGAAATCTATTCCATTTCATATTTGAATTTTCATTTATCTTTTTTTCAACTATTGTTTCTCTGAACTCGAGAATTGCTATCATCTCGTCCGCAACAGACTCCAAAGAGGGCCTTCCAAAATGAGAAAGAAAGCCTATCATCCTCTTTGCAGTAAAGTCTGTATTTAGCTGCGAACAAACTATATCAGTAAATTCCGGCGGATATCCTTTAGCAATCATCAGCCTATAAAGACCATCACTCAGCTCTGACAATTTTCCATTCCTTTCGATACAACCTAAACATTCCATTCGCTTTGGTACGTCTTAAGATTTTCATTCGTTTCAATGCAACATGAAATTTTCATTCGCTTCAATGCAACATGAAATTTTCATTCGCTTCGATGCAACTTAAGATTTTCATTCGTTTCAATGCAACATGAGATTTTCATTCGCTTCGATGCAACTTGAAATTTTCATTCGCTTCAATTCAACTTGAAATTTTCATTCATTTCGATGCAACTTGAATCTTTTATTCATTTCGATACAACCTGGATATTTACTAAATTCGATGCTGCTCGTAATTTTCAGTCGTTTCGATACGATATGAATGCACGATTCTTTCCAAAGCGGATTCAATTTAGTATTTCTTTAATATAGCTTCAATTTCAGTGAGATTTTCACAGAAATAAATATTTCTCTGGCGGTATTCACTTGAAAGTTCATTTTCAATCATCTTCCCCATAAGACGTTTGAGGTCATCATAATAATGATTGAGATTGTAGACGATACAAGGCGCATCAAGGCTGTCTAAAGCGACACGTGACATAATTTCAGAAATCTCTTCGAGAGTTCCCGTTCCACCTGGGAATGCTATAAATGCATCTCCAAGCAGTGCCATCTGATTTTTTCTTTCAGACATCGTCTCTGTAACTATCAATTTCGTTAGAGAACTGTGCTCCCATCCTGCTTCTATAAATTTTCTCGGCTCGACACCTGTAACCTTTCCTCCTGCATCCAAAACTGCGTCCGCAATATAACCCATCAGTCCATTAGAAGATCCGCCATAGACGAGGTCATGACCATTTTCACCAATCCATCGTCCAAGTTCTTTTACAGCCACAGAAAGACGCGGATCACTGCCTTCATTTGCACCAAGATATACTGTAATATTCATTTTCTCCTCCCGATATTTTTATCCTTTTTCCCCCTCACGACAAGCCTCACCTTCACCTGTCACGTCTTCACAAGCCTCACCTTCACCTGTCACGTCTTCACTAGCCTCACCTTCGCATGTTCCGTCTTCGCTAGTCTCACCTTCACAGGTTCCGTCTTCACTAGCCTCACCTTCGCATGTTTCACCTTCATTTGCTTCCTGCTCTATAAATGATTCGACAGGTGTCTCGTCAGAAAATACGACTTGAACGACTGCTTGAGGTCTGTTCACTGAAACAATCGCATGCTTTCCCTTATTTGATGCTATATTTTGAGCGATTTCGACGATATCCTTTTGGACATCTCTTGTAAGAAAACCGCCTCTCCACTGAAATATCAAGACCTTTCCCTTTTTTGCAGCCTGCAGACATCTTTTCTTCACGTCCTCCATTTTAGTAAATGAGATCTTTTTTTCTCTATAATATGTATGTGTGTCATCACTACACTTAGGAACATCCCATATGATCTGCTGATGATCTCTTTTGATCTGTCTATCAGAAAGATTAAAATAATCATATCTAATAATAGGCTCACTGCTGCTAATAGACTCACTGCTGCCTGTCCGCTTTACCCCGAGTGAATTATCAAATGTGCAGTCGAGATGATAATATTCATTGCCTATTTTTATTATATTCCATGCGTGACGATATCGAATGCCTTTTTCAGGATTTGCTTCAGAAATCGCAATTATGCACCATATATCAAGCTTGTCACATATAATTTTTACGGATTTGGCAATACCCTCACAGACAGCTGTCCCATGTCCAAGAGCACCTATAATCTCATGAGAATATGCTTTTTTTAGT
>CAVJDC010000219.1:0-2124 GCA_963648085.1 Anaerovoracaceae bacterium | reverse complement strand
GCCCTCAATTTGGCGGTCCTGGAGCAGGCGGACAAGCCGGTGGTCCTCAATTTGGCGGCCCTCAATTTGGCGGTCCTGGAGCAGGCGGACAAGCCGGTGGTCCTCAATTTGGTGGTTCCCAATTTGGAGGCTCTGGAATGGGCGGACAGTACGGGAATCCACAGTATGGCAGCCCTGTATATGATGAAAAAAAGCCTAATATGAGCTTTGAAATTATGAAACGTGCATTCAATGTCATCAAAACGAAACCTATTAAGCTGTGGGCATTGTCGATGCTTACCACATTTTTGAGTGTTCTTGCATGTGTCCTTTGTGGTCTCCTTCCTATTCTTGCTATAGCTATTGTCCTAGTGCTTGAAGCAGGGATGACATGGGTTTATCTTGATGGCTATAGATATAAGGATGTGTCTGCTGAGCAGGTATTTGAGGGCTTTAAAAACTTCTTTAAAGTTTTTGCCAATATGGGATGGAGAAGTCTGTTGCTATTCCTGTGGGGACTTATCCCATTTGCAGGTACGATACTTTCAATAATCAATGGCTATAGCTACTCACTTGTGCCATATATAGCACGTGACAGAATAAATGCATCAGCTATAGAAAATGCCAAAATATCAAAGCAGATGACTGAAGGCTACAAAGGTAAGATGTTTGTAGTTGACCTTATAATAGGTGCTATAGTAGGAGTTGTGATTGCAATTTTGAATGCACTCGTAAATAGTTTTTCATATAGCTACTATGGTATGTACAACATGTACTACACTACTCCAAGCGGAGCTGGGATATTTTTCCTTATTCTGGAAATAATCTTTGTTGTACTATGTGTAATTTTCCTGCCGCTTTATAAGGGACTTATAAATGCTGCATGGTACGAGGAAATTACAAAAAATAAGTAACATCATTAAGTAATATCATAAAGAAAAAATAATGTAAAAAGATTTTTAGCTGAGAAATATGACTATGGAAAGCAAAAAGCTTATACGAATTGCTATTAATGACGAGAAATATACTAAGGAAGCCTGCAGTCTTGCCGAGCGCATAATAAATATGTATGACGCAAAGGAAGGTGAGAGTGTAATCGTCGATATTATTGATGATGCAGAAGATTTGGCATTAGAGAAGGATGAAATCCTGACGATGAAATATGATATTGACGGACTTACACTCATCAAAGGAAAGCTTTCACTTAAGCCTGATTTTCAAAGTCTTATTCCAAGATTAAAAAAGAGCAATCTTGATCGAGAATATCTTGTAAAAGCTGCAAGAATCAAAGGTGTAAGACCCGAGCTTCTTACCATAATAGATGCGACGGCAGGGCTTGGAGAAGATTCGATGATACTTGCAGCAGCAGGATACCGCATAGAAATGTACGAGCACGATCCGGTCATCGCCGCACTTCTCCGCGACAAGCTCCGAAGAGCGGCGTTCGTTCCCGAGCTTGCCAGCATCACAGCGCGCATGCACCTCCACGAAGAAGACAGCATAAGCGCGCTTCGTAATGGCACCGCGCCAGAGACGCTCCGCGCCCCAGGCGCCTTGCAGCATGGCACCGCGCCAGAGACGCACCGCGCCCCAGGCGCCTTGCAAAATCGGCGGCCCGACATCATATTGCTAGACCCGATGTTTCCCGAGAGACAGAAGAGTGCATCAGTAAAAAAGAAATTTCAATTGCTGCACCTCCTAGAGAGCCCTTGTTCAGACGAGGAGTCACTTCTCGACGCAGCTTTTTTCGCTGCCCCTCGGAAAATCATCATAAAAAGGCCGCCTAAAGGGCCATTCCTGGCATTGCGCAGGCCCGATTATTCAATAAGCGGAAAAGCAGTCAGATATGACTGCTTTGTAAATTTGACAAACAAATTTGATATAGGAAATCAGCAAGGCAGTCATTTATGACTGCCTTGCAATTCTGTAAAAATGAATGTAATATCTGAAAGAAAGGAGTATCCTATTATTTATTGAGATAATTGGATTATATGTGAAAATTCATGATAGTAAATTTTGCAAATTTGGAAGAAAAGGAAAATTTTGGATTTAAAGGCGGGGACGGAGCTTTGATCGCTGCGATGGTAAATGATGAATATGGAAAAATCATCCATGGCAGACTCGAACCAGGCTCAAGCATAGGAC
>CAVJDC010000218.1:0-2130 GCA_963648085.1 Anaerovoracaceae bacterium | reverse complement strand
GTGTAAAGAGTATATGTGTAATATTTTTATGAAAAGAGTATATGAAGAGAAAGGATGATGTGCTATATGGACATTTTTAGCGTACTTAATCTGGTAGGTGGACTTAGTCTGTTCCTATTTGGGATGAATCTTATGGGGCAGGCACTAGAGCGCAGAGTGGGAAGCGGACTTCGCACAATACTCGGAAAGCTGACTAGCAGTAAAGGGGCTGGGCTTCTTACGGGACTTGGAATCACGTCTATTATTCAGAGTTCGTCTGCTACTACTGTCATGGTTGTGGGCTTTGTAAACTCAGGGCTGATGACGCTTTCACAGTCTATAAATGTAATCATGGGCGCCAATATCGGAACAACAGTTACGGCATGGATCTTGAGTCTTGCAGGGATAGACAGCGAAAATGTTTTTGTAAGACTGCTAAAACCTACTTCCTTTACACCAGTTTTGGCACTTATCGGAATTATCCTATACATGTTTTGCAAGACTGACAAGAAAAAAGATTCAGGTATGATTCTTCTTGGATTTGCTACGCTTATGTTTGGTATGGACGCCATGTCTGCTTCTGTTTCGGGACTTAGCGAGGTTCCTGAATTCAGACAGCTTTTCATCGCATTCACAAATCCAATACTCGGAGTACTTGCCGGAGCGATTTTGACAGGTATTATCCAATCATCTTCAGCGTCAGTCGGCATATTGCAGGCACTTGCATCTACCGGACAAGTATCATATGGTGCTGCCATTCCTATCATAATGGGACAAAATATCGGCACATGCGTGACGGCGCTTCTTTCTTCAGTAGGTACAAATAAAAATGCAAAGCGTGCTGCTATGGTTCACTTAAGCTTTAATGTACTTGGCACGGCAGTCTGGCTGACTGTTTTCTGTATTATAAAAGCGATAATTGCACCAGTGATTCTGACAAAGTCGGCATCACTTCTTGGCATTGCTATCTGCCATTCAGCATTCAACATACTCTGCACGATATTGATGCTGCCGCTTGGCGGACTTCTTGAAAAGCTTGTTTGCATCATTGTTCCGGATGACAAGTCGGAGTTGAAGGAAATAGAACTTGACGAAAGACTTCTTGTGACCCCAAGCGTAGCACTTAAGCGCTGTGAAAATGTTATGCAGGACATGGCCGCTTATACGAAGAAATCACTTGATAAGAGCTTGATGTGTATGAAATCTTATTCGCCTGAGCTTGCTGAGGAGGTTCGTTACTGCGAAGAAAAGACAGATCATTATGAGGATATACTTGGCAAATATCTTGTAAAGCTTAGCTCAAACAAAATCAGCGACGAAGACAGCGTGACTGCTGCCCGGTATCTCAAGCTGATAGGTGATTTTGAGAGAATTGCCGATCACAGTGTGGACATTTTGGAATCTGCCGAAGAGATAAAGCAAAAGGATATGACTTTCTCTAGTTCTACTGAAAAAGAGCTTATCAAAATGTGCCAGGCTGTGTCGGAGGTATTAGATATCACGACGGAAGCTTTTGAAAAGAATGATGTACAGATGGCACTTAAAGTAGAACCGCTAGAAGATGTCATATATGAAATGAAGGAAGATTTGAGACGCCGCCATATAAAGAGACTGCAAAAAGGCGAAAGCAGCATAGAGACGGGCTTTGTTCTGTCGGATATCCTGACCAATCTCAAAAGAATCGGAGATCATTGCTCAAATATCGCATATAGCATAATAGACAACGATGATAGCTCGGACATGCACGAGAATCTAAATGCTTATAAGGGCAGCGGCAAGCAGTATGAGAAAATGTTTGCCACATACCATGAACAATATCAGCTTTAGGAATAGATTTTCGAATCATAGAAACGAATTTTCGAATCTTGACATGAACTTTCAAATCAAAGATAGGATTTTCAAATCTTGACATGAATCTCCGAATTATAGGAACGAATTTCCGAATCTTGACATGAATTTTCAAATCAAAGATAGGATTTTCGAATCTTGACATGAACTTTCAAATCAAAGATAGGATTTTCAAATCTTGACATGAATCTCCGAATTATAGGAACGAATTTCCGAATCTTGACATGAATTTTCAAATCAAAGATAGGATTTTCGAATCTTGACATGAACTTTCAAATCAAAGATAGGATTTTCAAATCTTGA
>CAVJDC010000217.1:0-2134 GCA_963648085.1 Anaerovoracaceae bacterium | reverse complement strand
GTGCGTGATGCTCGAGATACGGCGACGATATCTGGCAATGTGCTGCGACATGGCGATGAGGTCTTGGTGCGTGATGCTCGAGGTCTGGCGATGCGCGGTGACTCGGAGAAATTAATTATAATAATAATATATAAACACATATAATACACAGGATATATACAGGAGTTTAATCATGGTAAAAACTGGAATTATAGGCGCTACAGGATATGCGGGACAGCAGCTAGTAAGCTTGCTGGTCAATCATCCTGAGGCTGAAATAACATTCGTTTCATCAAATTCTTATGCGGGTCAGCTTTTTTCAGACATTTATCCGCAATTTTATAAGATTCTTGACAAGCCACTTCTCAGCACGCAGGAAGCTATGGACGCTATAGGCGATGTGGATGTTGTATTTACAGCGCTTCCAAATGGGCTCGTTTTCGACATCGCGAGAGCTGTCAAGGAAAAGGGCAAGAAGCTAGTAGATTTCAGCGCTGATTTTCGTCTGGATGATGCGGCTGTTTATGAGGAATGGTACAAGACGGAGCATACTGCAAAGGATCTCATAGAAGAACAGGTCTATGGACTTCCTGAACTTTGGAGAGATGATATCAAGGACGCACAGCTTGTAGGAAATCCTGGATGTTACACGACTGCAAGCATTCTCGCCATTTCGGCACTTTTAAGAGAAGAAGGACTTGTGGACAAGAAGCATATCGTAATAGACGCAAAGTCGGGAATTACTGGCTCTGGCCGCAAGGGCAGCGTGTCGCTTATCTATGCTGAAGCTGGGGAATCTATCAAGGCATATGGCATAGCAAATCACAGGCATACTCCTGAAATCGAGCAGGAGCTCTCAAAGGTTGCAGGTGAAGAGATAATGGTTCAATTTACACCGCACCTCATGCCTATGAAGAGGGGAATCCTTGCCACTATCTATATCGATCTTCTCAAGGATGTCACAGAAGATGATCTTTATGCAATTTATGAAAAATATTATGGCGATGAAAAGTTCGTGAGAATTCGCCGCGGAATGTGCGAGACGAGATTCGTTGTGGGCACAAACTATTGCGATATTAGTGTGCGTGTAGACAAGAGAACTCATCGTGCTATCATCACTTCATGTATCGACAATATGATAAAGGGTGCGGCAGGCCAGGCACTTCAAAATATGAATATTCTCTGCGGCTTCGATGAAGCGACAGGTCTTGACAACCTTCATATCATAGCACCATAAAGAGGCTGAGCGAAGGCTGCACAGTGAAGAGGTGACATTCCTGTAGCGTGAAGGGGGACCACCGACTGCATATTATGACATACCATTCTCCGATATATCGATATATCGCCAAACACATATGCTACAGAGGCTGTCAGATGGGCATGCGCAAAAGGTATTACAGCTGGGATGGATGCAAATACTTTCGGTACATTTAGGGATGTTGACAGAGCAGATGGTTACATTACTCTGGAGAGTGGCGGGCTCACCGAAGGTTGACGTGATTTACAGGAATGCAAAATTATGAAAAACGAAAGATTAGGCTGCACCCGTGAAAAATCGAACACTGCAGAGGATCTGGTAAATTAGTTTTAAAATATGAATACCTAATTTAAATAGCTAATAATGGGAAGAGGCTGTCGCTTTGATATGCTCTTTGTCAATTTGACAAGGGATATATCATTTGCAGACAGTCTTTTTTGCAGTCAGTTATTTTGCAGTCAGCTGTTTTGCAGTCAGCTGTTTTGCAGTCAATTGTTTTGCAGTCAGGCTTTTTTTATATATAATGCAGCATCAGATATCTTCCGCATCCATAGGTGGCGAGATGTGACGAGTTTCAATTCAACTTAACGTGTTCACATTACAGATTCTCTTGCTTCAATTCGCCTCGATGCAGTGATGTCGCAGATTGGCTGGCGACGACGCAGATTGGCTGGCGACGACGCAGATTGGCCAGCGACGACGCAGATTGGCTAGCGACGACGCAGATTGGCTGGCGACGACGCAGATTGGCCAGCGACGATGCAGATTGGCTGGCGACGACGCAGATTGGCTGGCGACGACGCAGATTGGCTGGCGACGACGCAGATTGGGTAATGCCGATTGCCAATATGCGGCAAAATCACAGATTGACTAAGAAAGTACAGTACGCAATGTGTG
>CAVJDC010000216.1:287-2137 GCA_963648085.1 Anaerovoracaceae bacterium | reverse complement strand
TTGCAGAGCTTATGGACGGTGAAGATGCAGCTGAAGAAAGCGTTAGAACATATGACAACGACCAGATTCTTGACCTGCTTCGCTGCACTCAAGAACTCGAGCGTCAACGACAGATTCTGTCTGGTGCAATTCTGATTGTTCTTGGCATAGCAAGCAGCGCACTGTCTGCAACCATAGGAGGATCTCATGTAAAGGATTTTATTTCTGGCTTGCTTTTAGGGCTGTCGATTGTCGAAATGATTGCAGGCATTGTGACTGCCGTAAAGGCACATATTGAGAGATAAATTAAAAATAAACAAAATCAGAAACGAGATTGCATTAATGAGAACAAAATTGTACTGATAATAATAAGATTGTATCGATTATTAAATGAGACTGCATTAGAAACTAAGAGGAAATACATTTGCAATAAAATGGAAATACATCGAAAATCTTATGAAAATTCATTGTAAATTTAATAAAATTACATTTGAAACCAGATAAAATGCATAGATAATCAACTGTAACCTCACCGATAACCAAAAAAGGTGTATAAAATTATGAAGAAACAACGTGTACAAACCTCTGAGACATTTTTGCTCAGTGCATTGCTTGCACTGTCTGGCGGATTTCAGGATGCTTACACATACAACGTACGAAATAAAGTATTCTCCAACGCTCAGACAGGAAATATCGTATTGATGAGTCAACACTTTATGATGGGGCAATGGAAGACAAGTCTAAGCTATTTGCTGCCTATTTTTGCTTTTGCAATGGGAGTTTTTATATCTGAAAAAATCAGACATCGCTGCAGAAAGATTCATCATATTCATTGGAGACAGATTGTTGTAATAAGTGAGATCATCATTTTATTTGCAGTCGGATGGATTCCACAGCGATATAATGAGCTTGCTACTATTATGGTTTCCTTTGCATGTGCAATGCAAGTGCAGACCTTCCGCAAGGTCAATGGATATGGTTATGCCAGCACGATGTGTATCGGAAATCTGCGCGGCGGCATGGAAAGCTTATCTGTATTCATGCGTGATCGAGACAATAAAGGTGCGCTTAAAAAAACATGCTATTTATTTGGTATCATCCTTGTTTTTGCAATGGGAGCAGGATTTGGCGGCATATGTACGATGCATTTTGGAATTAAATCTATTTGGATTTCTTGTGTGGTATTGATCTGGGTGGCATTGTTGATGATAAAAGAATACAGGACGCTTCATCTATAGACAAACTTGCCGCGATAGATAAATTTGCCGCGATAGATAAATTTGCTGCGATAGATAAATTTGCTGCGATAGATAAATTTGCCGCGATAGATAAAAACCCTGCAGAGCGAAATCACACTGCAGGGTCTGATTTTAATCTAGAACTGAATATGTCCGAAGAGCATTCTTTCTCTTTCTCTAGCATCAAATAAAATATACTTGCCTGTGTATTTATTGTCAAGCGGCATAGATAAGTCACACGTAGCTACGCTTGCTTCCATGAATTCAAGTTCTGAAATAGGAACTCTCTCACCGTTTACTTCTCTGTAAAGCTTGTCTTCGCCTCTCATACCGATATTCTTAATAACGATGCATGCAAATGAAAGCTCAAGAACGAGCACTTCTGCAACATCAAAAAATCTCGTGTCCGAAAGGCAATAATGATATTCATCAAATGAGCCTACTTTAACTGGCTTTCCGTGAATCATGATCATATTTTCCATGCTATAACCTGTATTGTTGTCCATTTTTTTCTCCTTAACTAATATTTATGATTTTACAATTTTAATAATTTGACATATTTTTAATAATTTGAAGTATCTATCTTCAAATTTTAATTTTTTGGCATTGTATCATCAAATGCATCTGCAGAGC
>CAVJDC010000216.1:0-172 GCA_963648085.1 Anaerovoracaceae bacterium | reverse complement strand
GCAGAGCACATTCCCGCAAATTCAAACAAAATGAACATGCTGTAACTGACGAATATACTGTAACTGACAGTGCCTACCGGAATCGTCTTCGTGTCATGCATGATACTTTTACGCTGCCTTGCGGTGCTTTGCAGCATCTCGTGCAATAGCGGTGCTGCTCTGTACTTCTTTG
>CAVJDC010000215.1:0-2179 GCA_963648085.1 Anaerovoracaceae bacterium | reverse complement strand
TGGGCACCCTGACTAGCTAGCGGCACTTAAGGTTAGCCAACGCGATAATTTGGGCATGATAGTGGTCTAACGATTGTGACAGTTTGAGCATGTTAAATGGCTGTTTGAATATGCAAACAAAATGGCATCGGCTCGTGCAGCAGGATATGCATGATAAAGCCGGAGCCTAAATCGTGGCTAGGCAGGGCTGAAACCTTAGGGACAAAGCCACTGGCAGCCAAGTTCAGGAGGACAAAAGAAAATGTTACTTGCATTCGACGTGGGCAATACCAATATCGTACTTGGCTTATTCAAGGGCAAAAAGCTCATTGAGAGTTGGCGAATGGAAACCGACAAGAACAAAAGCGCGGACGAATATGGTATGATTATCAGAAATCTCTTTGAATATCACAATTTCAAGATGTCAGATGTCAAAGATGCCATCATATCGACAGTAGTTCCATCAATTTCCTACACGCTTCAGCATATGTCTATTAAATATTTTAATATCAGAGCGATTGAAGTGGGTCCGGGGATAAAGACAGGAATGATTATCAAGTATGACAACCCAAAGCAGGTGGGTGCAGACAGAATTGTAAATGCTGTGGCTGCTTATGAAAAGTACGGCGGACCTCTCATTGTCATCGACTTTGGAACTGCTACCACATTTTGCTGCATCTCATCGAAGTGCGAGTACCTTGGCGGTACGATCGCTCCAGGTATAAAGATTTCCTCAGATGCATTGTTTGAAAAGACAGCAAAGCTTCCTAGAGTTGAAATTACAGAGCCTGGGCATGCCATATGCCGAAATACCAATGAAAGTATACAATCAGGTCTTGTGTACGGACATATGGGCGTGGCTGATTATATTATCAGAAAAATGAAGAAGGAATACTTCGAAAACTATGGGGACGAGTCGGAAAAAATGACTGTAGTCGCTACAGGAGGACTCGCCACAATGGTAGCTAAGGGCGTTGAATCAATAGATCATGTAGACCGCCTCCTTACACTTGAAGGCCTAAGCATCATCTATGAAAAGAATAAAAATAATTTTATCAAGAGAAACCAGATGAGCAGCGAAAAAATTCGCCAAAAGTGTGAAGAACAGGCCAATTAATCTTGCAGGAGGGTTTCTCAGACATTGATGAATAATGACAAAAATAAATGGCATATAGCAGACATTTCATTTGATTCACCTTATTTGCTTGCACCACTTGCTGGCATCACTGACAGTCCGTTTCGCAGGATATGCAGGAGGCTTGGTGCGGGAGCAGTATATTCGGAGATGATAAGTGCAAAGGGCTTAATGTACAATGATAAGGTAACTGAAAAGCTCCTAGGATGCTGCGAGGATGAGTTTCCTTTGGTATATCAGATTTTTGGTTCTGATCCAGAAGCTATGTCTTATGCGGCCGAAGCTCTCTCCGAAAGACCAAATAGTATGATTGACATAAATATGGGATGCCCTGTCCCGAAGGTGGTCAAGAATGGCGACGGTGCAGCTCTTTTGCGTGATCTAGCTAAGATAGAGAGTGTGGTCTCGGCAGTGGTCAATGCTAGCAGAAAGCCTGTTACCGTAAAGATAAGAATCGGATGGGATGAAAATAGTATAAATGCAGTTGAAAATGCACGATGTATCGAGGCTGCAGGCGCATCGGCAATATGTGTGCACGGTCGAACTAGGGAACAATATTATAGCGGAATTGCAAATCGTGATATAATCAGACAGGTCAAAGAGGCAGTAAGAATTCCCGTCATAGGAAATGGCGACATCTTTGATGTCGAAAGTGCAGAAGACATGTTTCGCAGCACCAGATGTGATATGGTGATGATTGCACGAGGTGCTCTTGGAAATCCATGGATCTTTAAGTCTCTTAGGGAAGGGCGTGCGTATATACCGACTTCGGATGAAAAAATTTCTCTCATAAAAGAACACTTTGATAGTGAAATCGAAGAAAAGGGAGAGTATGCGGGCGTACGTGTGATGCGAAAGCATGTGGGCTGGTATCTGAAGGGAATGCATGGTGCTGCAGCCATGAGACGTAAGATAAATGAAATGACAAGCCGAGATGAGATATTTGACGCACTCGACAGGCTTCTGGGCAGTTAGCAAACATTTTCGAGTGATAGCGCGCCGGATGTCTAGGCAGTCAGCAAACATTTCCGAGTGATAGCGCGCCGGATGTCTTGGCAGTCAGCA
>CAVJDC010000214.1:0-2190 GCA_963648085.1 Anaerovoracaceae bacterium | reverse complement strand
TGTCTCAAAGAATCCCAGACAATACTGATCTTCCTCACCCTTATGACTTACTGGGGTAAAATTATATTTTTCATGCGCATCGCCCGTCTCGTCCACATAGCTTCCGCCATTTACAGGAATGTCATTTCCGTCTTCATTTCCGCGATACTCCTTCATCCAGGCTATATTGCAAAAAAGTATTCTCATAATATCAACCTTCTTCTACATATTTTCTCTCTGGCTACGCCCTATCTCTCCGTATAAGAAATCTGGTACTCAAACACCCGCATCCGCTTGTCTGCATGTACTTTATCCAGCAGCTCCTGTGATGGGTCATTTAAACAGATAATTCCTTCTATCTTCTTATGTTCCTTCCAGTTCTTCTCAAACCAATCCAGGTATTCTGCTGTTTGAGCATATGCATCATCATAGCCACTATCTTTCTTAAGCTCTATGATATAAAGCGTGCCGGCATCATCTTCACATAAGAGGTCCAATCTACCAATTGGAATAATATATTGCCTTCCATAAGCACCCTTGCGCTTATATACCTTCAGATTTTTTCCAAACACAGGCATACCAGCCTCGATACGCATTGTCAGCTCATCTTCTAACAGCTTCTCTGTAGAAAATTGCGTTCCTTTTACAGCGAGTGCGGTCGAATCTGCAGTGGTATCTTTCTCCTCAATTATCTCTTCTATTTCATCCTGCTTTTTCAGTCGCTGGTTTGTATTTGGCTTTGCTTTTGCACGTCGTACCAGATCCTTACTAAGCTTGTATTCACTTTTATTAATAAATGCTTTGGCATCCTTATAACGTCCCAAGGCAAGGAGTACTCTGAGATAGTTATTGGCTGAATAAGGAAGATCTATCTTCTTCTCAAGGCAAGCCTCAAAAGCATCCTTTGCTTCCAAGTAGCGTTTCTGTTTATATAAACAAAACCCTAGATTATTAGCAGCATAACATCTGTAGGCGTTTATCTCTAATACCTTTCGATAGTGCTCCTCTTCCTCTCTCAATTTGTGTAATTTACCATAGCATACCGCTATCATAAATTCTTTTTCCTCTGGACAGATTGCAAATAAATTAGACTTGCTTGTCCCTTCCAGATAAGCCAGGGCATTGTTGTACATCTTCAAGTTCATATAAATACATGCCAAGTATTCTCTAGCAATTGTGATAGATGGATACTGCTGCACAAATGACGTTAATCTATCCAGAATTGCCTCATCAGATTCACGCTCATATATATCTGCCATCAGATTACATATTTCCTGCGTTCCGTCCTTCTGGCATATATCAAAGAGCTTCTTTCCCGCATATTCCCAGAATCCTGGAAATGCATTTTTCATTGGCTCGACTAACTCATCCACCAGTGAGCCCTCATCCAGGAGTGTATTTTGTTCCTTACATTCTTTATGCAGCTTATCTGCAAGCCCATCAAAAGCTTTCAAACACGTCTTTTGATTTCCCCTATAGAAATTAGCTAGCATATGGAAAAAATAATCATCTTTAGCCAGCTCTTTTTCATTCTTGTCAAGTAAAGCGATAAGCGGATCTTTCGAAAAGTCTACATTCTTGCCATATTCTATATAGCCTCGCGTAATGAAATATACCATCTCATTACAATAAGTTCTCCTTAGCTGGTAAATATCTGGATCAGTTTCCATCTCTGATAACTTGCCTGAAATATCTTCAAAAGAAAGATCTCCTGGAAAGAGCTTTTGATATTTTTCTAATATTTTGTCCAGTGTATCCATAAAATCCCCTATATATTCTCCGTATGCTTACACCCAGGATAGCCACTGCATCCCCAGAATTCACCAAATCTGCCATTTCTCTTTTTCAGAGGCTGGCCGCAGTCCGGACATATCCTGATCTCAGGCTTTTCTATTAGGGTCCCCTCCCCAGAGAGTTCTTTTCCAAGGAATTCAAACACCTGCTGATTCATCCTGCAATCCGCCAGAGCTCTGTGTGCTCCTATCGTGGAAATACCATAATAATCTGCCAGGTCAGAAAGCCTTCTGTGCTTCCAATCAGGGAAAATCAGCTTGGCGAGCTTTAGTGTATCCACGAAATCATTGGTCAGCGTTTGGTCCAGGTACTTTTCGCAGTCCCTATACAAAAACTTCATATCGAAGGTGTTGATGTTGTGACCTACTAAAATATCGTCCCCTATAAACGCAAGAAACCGCGGCAAGACTTCTGCAA
>CAVJDC010000213.1:0-2252 GCA_963648085.1 Anaerovoracaceae bacterium | reverse complement strand
ACGCCGAAAAATCGTGCGGCGAGGCTAGGCGTGCCGAAAGATAAAAGAGAGTCGTGCGGCGAGGCTAGGCGTGCCGAAAGATAAAAGAGAGTCGCGTGGCGATGTAAAAAGAGAAAAGGGGTATATTTTGAAAAAAGAAAATGAATTTCCTAAGGTGGGAAAGGTAATAAATAGCAAGAAATATAAAGATTCTTATTATGAAACGAGAAAGGTTACAGACTTTAAGGATCTTATAAATAGCTCAGCTGAACTGTTTGCTGACAGAGCTGCATATCTTCAGAAAATGGAGCGTAAGGGGCCATTTGAGCCGATCACATACAGAAGACTCAAGAAGGAAATTGATGAGCTTGGCACTGCACTGCTCAGTCTGGGTCTTAAGGGGACGAAGATTGGAATTATCAGTGAGACAAGATACGAGTGGATGGTAGGTTATATGGCTGTGGCTAATGGAACAGGCATTGTTGTTCCGCTTGACAGAGAACTCCCACAGGGTGAATTGGAAAATCTTTGCAAAAGAGCAGGATTGTCAGCGATCATACATTCGGCAGGCCATAGAAAAGCCGCTGTCCAGGCTGCTGAAGCAGTCGAGTCCGTAAGATATCTTATAGATATGGATAAAGCGACAGATGCAGGAAGTGTGGATGACGCGGCTGATGCAGCGAGTGCGAATGGGGCGACAACTGCAGGAAGTATAGATAAAGCGGCTGATGCAGCGAGTGCGGATGGAGCGACAACTGCAGGAAGTGTAGATAAAGCGTCAGATGCAGCGAGTGCGGATAGAACAGCAAGCAGCACATTGGAAATTGCCGACAATGGCGATGAAAATAGCAGAGTGAAAGTGCTTGCATATAAAGGGCTCCTAGAAAAGGGAAGAAAGCTTATCGATTCAGGTGATATGGGCTTTGTCGATGCAATTATCGATCCAGACGCATTTGGGATACTCCTATTTACATCGGGCACGATGGGTCTTGCAAAGGGCGTTATGCTGTCTCATAAGAATTTTATTGCAAATATCATGTCCATGTCAAAGCTTGTAAAGGTATATGAAGGAGATGTTTCACTTTCGATTCTTCCTCTGCATCATACATATGAATTCACTTGCGATCACATGACAGTCTTATACCAGGGCGGAACTATCGGAGTGTGTCAGGGTCTAAAATATATCGTAAGCAATCTTGCAGAATGCAAGGCTACTATTATGCTGGGCGTTCCTCTCGTATTTGAGATGATTCATAGAAGAATAAGAAAGACAGCAAAGAAGGCTGGACAAGAGGAAAAGCTGGAGAAAGGCCTTAAACTTGCTCGCATGCTGAAAAAATTCGGCCTGAACATGCCCGCAAGCACCTTTGCGTCAGTGCGCGATGCGCTTGGAGGTCACATAAGACTCTTTATTTCTGGAGCTGCTGCTATGGATCCAAATATCATAGAAGAATTCAACCTTATGGGGATCAATATGTTCCAGGGATACGGCATGACTGAAAATTGTCCGATCATATCAGTTCATAAGGACAGATATCATGACAGCTTTTCGTCGGGTCCTGCCATGCCAGGCACTGAGATAAGGATTATCGACAAGGATGAAGATGGAATAGGTGAGATCATTACTAGAAGTGATTCGGTGATGCTCGGATATTATGAGAATCCAGAAGAGACGGCGAAGATCCTTAAAGACGGATGGCTTTACACAGGCGATTATGGATATCTTGACAATCACGGGAATCTTTTTATCACCGGCAGAAAGAAAAATGTGATAGTCACGCGAAATGGCAAAAATATTTTCCCTGAAGAGATAGAATATTATTTGAATAAGAATGATTTCGTAAGTGAGGTCATTGTGAAAGGCGAGGAAAAGGAAGGCGAAGACATAACAATAGTTGCTCATATCTATCCTGATATGGACGCACTGAAGGAAGCTTTAGGGGAGCTTGACGACGCGCAGATTCAGAAATTATTTAAAAAGATTATAGATGACACAAATGCACAGATGTCTTCATATAAGCATATCAAGCGTTTCGAGCTTCGTGATGAACCTTTTGAAAAGACTAGCACCAGAAAGATAAAACGTGTGTAAAGATAAAGCGCATATAAGGATAAAGTGCGTATAAAGATAAAGCGCGTATAAAGATAAAGCGCGTATGATGAATTGCGCAAAATACAGATTTTCCTGACTTTTGAATTAAAAAAGGAGCTTGTTATTCCATATTTTAGGTGGGATGACAAGCTTTTTTGTGACTTAAGCACTATAAATTATC
>CAVJDC010000212.1:0-2331 GCA_963648085.1 Anaerovoracaceae bacterium | reverse complement strand
GTCCAAAGCCCTTCCAAATCACCTGTGATAATAGCCTAATGGTAAGAGTCTAAAGCCCTTCCGAATCACCTGTGATATAAGCCTAATGGTAAGAGTCTAAAAGCTCTTCAGCACTTGCGATAGTAGTTTGTGTGATATTGTCACCACCGATAAGTCTGGCGATTTCAATAACTCGTTTGTTGGCTGACAGTTCTGTTATAGTTGTATAACTGCCGGAAGCATCTTCGTCCTTTGATATGAGATATTGATGATCTCCAGATGCAGCAATCTGTGGGAGATGAGTGATGCATAAAAGCTGGTGAGTTTCTCCGAGACGAGACATCTTTCTGCCAACAACACTTGCTGTTATGCCGCTGATACCTGTGTCGATTTCATCAAATATCATCGTAGATGACGAATCGCTGTAGCTTTCGAGACACTTAAATGCAAGAGAAATACGTGATATTTCACCGCCTGATGCCACTTGAGCCAGAGGCTTCAGCTCGCCTCCTTTGTTTGCATTAAAAAGAAAGGTAACTTTGTCACAGCCATTTGCTGTATATTGTTTTTTTTCTTTAGAGTCAAGAAGTGGTTTGATTTCACACTTAAAATTTACATTTTTAAAGTTAAGCTCGAGCAGCTGCTCCGTCATAATTTCAGATAGTCTTTCGGCTGCTTCTGTTCTGATCTGAGTCTGCTTCAAGCACAATAACTCGAGTTTTTCAATATCTGCTTTCAGAGCTTTTTTCAGAGCATTTTCCTTTTCTTCAGAATTTTCAAATGTGTCGAGTTCATCACAGATTTTTTTATCATACTCGAGTATCTCTTTTATAGTTCCGCCATATTTTCGCTTGAGCCTGTCTATAAGGTCGAGACGCTCTGAGACAACATTTATATCTTCAGATGAAAAAGAGATTCTATCTCGTGCATGTCGAATCTCCGAGCAGAGGTCTTCGATGGTATACCTGCAGCTTTGAATCGATTCGAGAAATGACGAATAAGAAGAACTATAGCCTGAAATCGATTCGAGAACAGATTCACATCTGTCAAGAGGAGTATCAGACAGGAGTTCATAAGATTCACTTAGTGCAGTGAAAATGAGTTCACTATTTTGAAGTGCTGCGAGTTGATCATTTAGAATAGTATCCTCATCCTGCTTAATGTTTGCGTTTGAAATTTCTTCATGCTCATATCTTAGAAAATCCTGCTTCCTTAACCATTCACTGTGGTTCTTGCGAAGAGAAGCAAGAGCATGTCTGTCAGCAAGATAAGCAGAATAAGCTTCAGAAATCTCGCTCAATGTTTGTGAAGCGGCTTCACCGGCATATCGGTCGAGGATTCTTAAATGTTCGTCTTCATCTTTTAGAAGATTGTTGTCATATTGGCCATGTATGTCAATCAGCTTAGAAGTAATCTGAGTAAGCATACTGAGATTGACAATTCGTCCATTTACTCGCGCAATACTTTTGCCTGTAGCGAGGATGTCTCTTGTTATAATAAGCTCGAAATCAGAATTTGTCTGCTCAAACAGATCTTTTGAACTTTGAGAGTCACCATCGCAGATTCCGGCGGAGCATAGCATAGGAAAAATCTTTTGAATCTCCTGAAAAGATAGAGAGAATACAAGCTGAATCACGGCACGCTCACATCCAGAAGAAACCAATGAGGAATTTGCGCGGTTTCCAAGAGCAGTGCTTATGGCCTGTATGACGACGGATTTGCCTGTGCCAGTCTCACCAGTTATGATATTTAGGCCGTCTTCAAGGTCGATGTCTATTTTGCGTATTATTGCAAAATCTTTTATATAAATATGTGATAACATATGCCTTCCAATTATCTTTCATGTGGCGCAATTGTTTATAAATGCGCTAGGAATTCAGAATCTTTGAAAAATGTGCAACTATATCAGGTACATGTTCTGGGGAGTCGACAACTACGAAAACGGTATTGTCTCCAGCAAGTGTGCCGAGTATGCCAGGAACGCCAGTAGTGTCGACAACTTCACCTGCGGCATTTGCACAGCCCGTCAGCGTTTTAAGAACGATGATATTTCCTGAAGATGCAATAGATATGACAGTATTTTTGAAGATTTTCTGAAATCTCCCATCGCTTATGGCTGCAACGGGTGCAGATGCAGAATACTTTGAATGACCGTCAGAGGTTGGAATCTTCACAAGCTGTAATTCTCTGATATCCCTAGAAACAGTTGCCTGAGTTACATTGAAGCCATTTTCAGAAAGTTTTTCTGCGAGGGCTTCTTGGGTTTCTATTTCATATTTTTCAATAAGTTCAAGGATTTTATCTTGTCTTGAATATCTCATAAACATTCAGCCGCATGGGAAAGCGGCTTTG
>CAVJDC010000211.1:0-2376 GCA_963648085.1 Anaerovoracaceae bacterium | reverse complement strand
ATCCTATGGTTGGCTGCGTGGTAGTAAAAGATGGACGAATTATCAGTGAAGGATATCATGAAAAATATGGAGAGTTTCATGCGGAGAGAAATGCACTGACAAGATGTACAGAGGACACTACGGGAGCTGATTTGTATGTGACATTGGAGCCGTGCTGTCATCAGGGAAAAACACCACCGTGCACGGACATTATCATTGAGAAAAAAATCGGTCGAGTATTTGTGGGAAGCTTGGATTCAAATCCGCTAGTGGCAGGAAAGGGTGTGCATATCCTGCGTGATCATGGGATCTATGTGGAGACTGGGATTTTAGAGGAAGAGTGCCTGAAATTAAATGAAATATTTTACCATTATATCACTACAAGGACACCATTTGTGGTCATGAAATATGCTATGACGCTAGATGGGAAAATCGCCTGCGCAAGTGGAGATTCTAAGTGGGTGACTGGAGAAAAGGCTAGAGAACAGGTGCATCGGATGCGGGGACGATATCGGGGTATCATGGTAGGTATTGGAACGGTGCTTGCTGATGATCCTATGCTGAATTGCCGTCTGGAAGGATGCGTGGATCCGGTAAGAATCATTTGTGATTCCAGTCTGAATATTCCGCTTGAAAGTAAGATCGTGAAAACAGCATCGGAAATAGATACTATTGTTGCTTGCAGTCAGGAAATAATGGAAAGTCCGCAAAAGCAGGAAAAAATCAAGAAGTTAAAAGAAGCAGGAATTCAGCTGATCGGAACAAAAGTCAATGACAGAGAAGGTTCACATGGTGTAAATTTAACAGAATTGATGAAAAAACTAGGCGAGCAGAATATTGACAGTATTTTGCTAGAAGGCGGTGGGACATTAAATGCCTCTGCACTAGAGGAGGGCATTGTAAATAAAGTATATGCTTATATTGCAGGAAAACTTGTCGGCGGTATGGATTCGCGCTCTCCGGTAGAGGGGATTGGGGTCGACCGTATGGCAGATGCAATCGCAATAAATGAGATGGAGATTGAACGTCTAGGTGAAGACTTCTGCATTGTAGGATATATCAAGCGATGATGCAAGGTTTCATATGATGTATCAGGAACTGAGATAGAGTTAAGAGAATCTAAGCAAATTTTTTAAAAGAGGCAATGATATATGTTTACAGGATTAATTGAAGAAGTGGGAAATATTCAGAATGTACGGCATGGCGCGCGTTCCTGCATATTGACTATCGGCTGCAAGAAAGTGCTTGAGGGCAGTCAGATTGGGGACAGTATCGCTGTCAACGGTGTGTGTCTGACGGTGACGAGCATGGGGGGCAACTATTATACTGCGGATGTCATGGCAGAAACTATGAACCGAAGCTCCTTGGGACAGTTAAGAAGCGGTGACAGCGTAAATCTGGAGCGGGCGATGCTTGCAAATGGCAGATTTGGCGGTCATATCGTATCGGGACATATTGATGGGACTGGAACGGTGCAGAGTATCGAGCCAGATGACAATGCGATCTGGTACACTATAGCGGCAAGGCCGAGCCTGCTTCGCTATATTGTGGAAAAAGGCTCCATTACAATCGATGGTATCAGCCTGACCGTGGCTTATGTGGATGAATATTGCTTTAAAGTATCGATCATTCCACATACACAGCAAGTAACTGCATTACACGACAGAGGTGTAGGAGATATTGTCAATTTGGAATGCGATATTATTGGGAAATATGTGGAAAAGCTGCTGCAGCCGGCAGCGGCGACAGATGCGAAAGAAATAAAAAAAGAAAGTGGAATCACAGAAGATTTTCTGAGAAAATATGGATTTTAAATTTGCGGCAAGCAGTGCTGCGAAATGGTGCTATGTGCGGGCGCGGCAAGCAGTGTCACGAAGCGGGTAAAGCAAGCAGTGTCACGAAGCGATGCTATGCGCAGGCAAGGCAAGTAGTGTCACGAAGCGGGTAAAGAAAAAATTGCAGAAAAATATAATGAAAGCTAATGAAAATTTGGAGGACAGAAAGATGGCAAAAGAAATCGGAAGAATAGAAGATGCTTTACAGGATTTAAGGGATGGAAAAGTAATTTTGGTAATTGATGATCCGGACAGAGAGAATGAAGGCGATCTGGTTTGTGCGGCGGAATTTGCAACACAGGAAAATGTAAATTTTATGGCATGTGAAGCTAAAGGGCTGATCTGTATGCCGATGAGCGGTGAGCTTTGCGATAAGCTAGGACTAGAACAGATGGTGAGCGTAAATACAGATAACCACTGCACAGCATTTACTGTATCCATCGATCATGAAGATACTACAACTGGTATTTCTGCGGCAGAGCGTTCTTATACGGCACTAAAATGTGTAGAGGACGATGCAAGACCGGCAGACTTCCGCAGGCCAGGTCATATGTTTCCATTG
>CAVJDC010000210.1:0-2383 GCA_963648085.1 Anaerovoracaceae bacterium | reverse complement strand
TTTTTTCGCTATATATGGTGGTTTATTTCTCTAAGGACTTCATCGTCGGAAACAGAAGTACATCTCTGATTGCTGCGCTGTCTGTGAGGAGCATGCACATGCGGTCGATGCCAAAGCCAATGCCGCCTGTAGGAGGCATGCCGATTTCGAGTGCGTTGAGGAAGTCTTCGTCTGTGTGCTGTGCTTCGTCATCACCCTTTGCAAATTGCTCTTCCTGGGCAGCAAATCTCGCTCTCTGGTCGATAGGGTCGTTCAATTCTGAGTATGCATTTGCAAGCTCCCAGCCATTCATATAGAATTCGAAACGTTCTACGTGGTCAGGATCGTCAGGCTTTCTCTTTGTGAGCGGAGAAATTTCTACCGGATGATCAGTGATAAACGTAGGCTGAATGAGGTTGTCTTCTACAAATTCTTCAAAGAATAGGTTCAAAATGTCGCCTCTTGTGTGACGTTCCTCAAACTCTACATTATTTTCCTTAGCTGCTGCTCTTGCATCCTCAACGGTCTTGATCGTACTGAAGTCAACACCAGAATATTTCTTAACAGCCTCAGTCATAGTCAGTCTCGTAAATGGCTTTCCGAGATCCATTGGAATCCCATTATATGTTATGACAGAAGATCCTGTAATTTCTTCCGCAAGATACTTGTAAAGGCTCTCTGTAAGCTCCATCATACCTTCATAATCAGTATATGCCTGATAAAGCTCCATAAGAGTAAATTCTGGATTGTGTCTTGTATCAACACCCTCATTTCTAAATACTCGACCGATTTCATAAACTCTTTCGAGTCCACCTACTATAAGTCTCTTGAGATAAAGTTCAAGCGAGATACGCAGCTTGAGGTCCTCGTCAAGAGCGTTGAAATGAGTGACAAATGGTCTTGCGGCAGCGCCACCGGCATTTGCTACGAGCATCGGCGTCTCTACCTCGATGAATCCTCTTGCGTCAAGGAATCTTCTGATTGCAGATACGATCTTTGAACGCTTGATAAATGTATCTTTCACTTCATCATTCATGATAAGGTCGACATATCTCTGGCGATAACGCATATCTGTATTTGTGAGTCCATGATACTTTTCAGGAAGGATCTGAAGGCTCTTTGACAGAAGTACAACTTCTGAGGCATGAATGGAAATTTCACCTGTCTTAGTCTTAAATACTTCACCCTTAATCCCTACGATATCACCGATATCAAACTTTTTAAAATCCTTGTACGGTTCCTCACCAATAAGATCCCTAGCCACATAAGCCTGAATCTTACCCTGAATATCCTGCACGTGACAGAAAGAAGCCTTACCCATCACTCTCTTAGACATGAGACGACCCGCAACTGAAACAGTCTTACCCTCCATCTCAGCAAATGCTTCTTCATTCTTTACTTCCATGCTATGATGAGTGACATCATATTTCATGATCTGGAATGGGTCCTTACCTGCAGCCTGCAGCGCTGCAAGCTTTTCTCTTCTTATCTTTCTCTGTTCATTTAATTCGACTTCAGTCTTTTCAGGCGCAGCGGCCTTGTTCTGTTCTTCACTCATAATTATTTTCCTCAAAATATAATATATATCTTTCTTTAAGATTATCACACCCTATTATATTATTGCGCGATAATAAAGATAATAATGTCCATCAATAACAATTTCTGCCAATAATGACTTCTGCTTACATTAACTTTTATCAATAACAATTCAGGTCAATACTAAAATTTTTCTCCGCCATTAACGTCTGGAATGACTGTCAACACTGCATCACAGCACCATTTGACACCATCATCGAGCTACCCGCACCGTCAGAATCAACGACACAAGAATCACCATCCGCACCAGTCTAGTGCCATCATCCGAACCATCCCGCACTCGCCTAGTGCCATCATCCGAGCATCATCGAGACATCCCGCATTCGCCTAGTGCCATCATCCGAGCATCATCGAGACATCCCGCACTCATCCAGTGCCATCATCCGAGCCATCATACTAGCTACCCGCACCGTCAGAATCAACGACACAAGAATCACCATCCGCACCAGTCTAGTGCCATCATCCGAACCATCCCGCACTCGCCTAGTGCCATCATCCGAGCATCATCGAGACATCCCGCATTCGCCTAGTGCCATCATCCGAGCATCATCGAGACATCCCGCACTCATCCAGTGCCATCATCCGAGCCATCATACTAGCTACCCGCACCGTCAGAATCAACGACACAAGAATCACCATCTGCACCAGTCTAGTGCCATCATCCGAGACATCCCGCACTCGCCTAGTGCTATCATCCGAGCATCATCGAGACATCCCGCACTCATCCAGTGCCATCATCCGAGCCATCATACTAGCTACCCGCACCGTCAGAATCAACGACACAAGAATCACCATCCGCACCAGTCTA
>CAVJDC010000209.1:0-2463 GCA_963648085.1 Anaerovoracaceae bacterium | reverse complement strand
CTATAAAGCAGATGGCCATGAGATCGAGAGGAACTCCAAGAGTTGCAAATAGAGTCTTAAAAAGGGTCAGAGATTATTCCCAGGTCAGATCAGACGGCATGATAAATCGAGAGATTTCTCAAGAAGCATTTGATGCGCTTGGAATCGATGCATATGGATTAGAGCATCTGGATCGTGAGATACTTAAGCTAATTATAGAACGCTTTAAGGGCGGTCCTGTAGGCATAGAAACTATTGCAGCTGCTATTGGCGAAGAACGAGTGACACTTGAGGATGTTTACGAGCCTTATCTTATACAGCAAGGATTTCTATATAGAACGCCAAAGGGCAGGATGGTGACAGATCTTGCATATCGACATTTCGGGATTGACCCTCCAAGCAAATAGAAAGACATGATTGGCAAAGTGACTAAATATCAAAAATAAAATCCGTTTGTTTTTCGTAGGTGCGAGCCCGATACCTTTAGGTGGTGGGTAATTGGTTCGTATTGAAATGTACTTTACTGCACTTGGCAGGCAGCAAGAATCCCCTGCCTTTAGGCATGGGAGTGTCAATTGCAGAAAAATGGATGGCATGTTCATTTTCTGTACAAAGGAAAAACTCAGATAGTGAACAAATCATGGATGTCGGAGGATAAAAGGGCAAAGGAAAAGGGCAAAGGAAAAGGGCAAAGGTGATATAAAATGACAAGAAGAATGTATGCTGGAGCATTAAGAATGATCATAAGCTTGATGGTTGTATGTCTGTTGCTTGCTTTGGCAAGTGTTATTACGTCAGATGCTTCTGAAGAGGATTATATAAAGGTTGGACTTAGATATGGCTCATCGACAGCAACAGCAACTGTTACATCTGATGGAGGATTTGCTATTGGGACGGCATCAGAAGCAAGTATTTACAGCATATCATCACTTTCAGGCGGAAATTCACTTACATTAGCACTTTCGGGTGGAAGGGTTTATGTGAAGGATTCATCAGGAAATATATTGAGGACGCTTGCAGGAGACGGTAAGGAATGTATACTTGGCGGAAACTACGCAACCGACAAATCTGACTGCATAGGATTTAATGGTAAGAGTTATCGTGGAGCAATTATTCCATATATTAATTCATCAGGTCAAATGAATATCATAAACTTTCTTTCCCTTGATGATTATACCAGAGGCGTAATTCACAATGAAATAGGCCAGTCAAGTCCGCTTGAAGCCATAAAGGTTCAGGCAGTTGCCACAAGGAGCTTTGCATATACGATTTCTGGGAAGCATTCATCACAAGGCTTTGATATATGCACGACGACACACTGTCAGGTTTACAATGGTGCAGGAACGGAATATGCGAGCACCAATAGAGCAGTAGATGAGACTAAGGATGAAATGATATGGTATGGCGGAAAGCCTGTCCAAGCATACTATGCAGCAAACAGCGGCGGATATACAGAAAATAGTGAAGATACTTGGTCTGCTGCACTCGGATATGCAAGAAGTAAGCCTGATCCTTACTCGCCAGACAAGATTTGGACAGCTACTATTACCAGGGCTCAGCTTACCAAAAAATTTGCTTCTAAGGGTATCGGCACAGTACAGAGTATTACTATAAATAAAGTAAATCCTTCTGGATATGTCTCTTCGATTACTATAAATGGCTCGATAAAATCGACAACCATTTCAAAAGAAGCTATACGAAGTGGTCTTGGAATTTCACTTAAGTCGAGAAATTTCATTTTCGGAACAACAGGAGGAATGATTGTAGGAAGCATAAAGAGGGCTGTTTCAGGAACAGGATCGCTGCCTGCGTCAAATGTATCTCTTGCAGCTATAGATGAATCGGGAATTTACGATGGCACAAGCTCGGAAATGCTTATTGATGGATATAAAGAAGCTGCAGAGGCTTCTGACGATTGGACTGATGATGAAGCTGCAGAGGCTTCTGACGATTCGTCTGACGATGAAGCATCACTTGCATCTGAAATTCCTATTTCTTATGTACAGGGTGCACAGGGTAAGAGCATCTTATCTTCTGTGATTACTGCCTTGTCATTTACGGGAAAGACTGAGAAATCAGCGGATGAATTTTATGCAATCAATTGCAATGGAAAAGTTGTAAAGCTCTGCACCAGTGAAGCTTCTACATATGATGATGGTGAAAAGAACAACGGAAACAATATGGATAATGATGCAGATAATGGAGACAATGGCGGAATCAACAACGGAAGCAACAACGGAAGCAACAATGGGAACAATAACGGAAGCAACAACGGAAGCGGCGGCATTGTAGACGATGACGGCGATGGCAACAACAGCAATGATGACAGCAATGAAAAAAATGATTCCGACAATCAGCCTCCAAGCACAGTTGCGAGTGATGAGATTCCTGTAGTTACTGGTTCAAGTACAGCATCAGGAACTATGACAGTTGTCTTTAATTCTGATTCAGACGTGCTTATAATCAACGGAAAAGGATATGGAC
>CAVJDC010000208.1:0-2466 GCA_963648085.1 Anaerovoracaceae bacterium | reverse complement strand
AACAAAGAAAAAGCAAAGACCGGAAAACAAAGAAAAAGCAAAGACCGGAAAACAAGGAAAAAAAGGAAACGAATTCTCGGCGGCAAGTATTTGCTGACAAGCCGGGGTAAGGTGGTGATGGGAATGAATGAATTTTTAGAATATCTAGCAAAGCTTAATCCAAATTACAATATCAAGTGGATCGAAAAGGCGTACAAGCTGGCGGCTGAAAAGCATAAGAATCAGAAAAGAAAATCAGGCGAGCCATATATCATTCATCCTGTCGAAACTGCAAAGATTCTTGCAGGTCTCGGAATGGACGAAGAGACTATTATTGCAGGTCTTTTGCACGATATAGTTGAAGATACGGATTATACCGATGAGGAGCTGCACGAGGAATTTGGTGATGAAATAGCTCTCATGGTAGATGGTGTCACGAAGCTGGGAAATCTCGTATATGAGACGAGAGAGGAAGCTCAGGCTGAAAATCTAAGAAAGATGTTTCTGGCTATGTCAAAGGATATCAGAGTTCTCATCATTAAGCTTGCAGACAGATTGCACAATATGAGAACTATAGATTACATGACGCCAAAAAAAATTGAAGAAAAATCAAAGGAAACACTTGAAATCTACGCTCCGCTGGCAAGCAGACTGGGTATGTTCAATTTAAAGTTCGAGCTTGAGGATATCGCACTCAAACATCTAGAACCCGAATTTTACAAGGATTTGGCAAACCAGATCAACCAGAGAAAAGAACAGCGTGACGAATATATAAAGAGTATAATTGAAGAGCTGAGTGTAGAGCTAGACAAGCTACACATTCACTACGAGATCAAAGGAAGATCGAAGCATTTTTACAGTATATACAGGAAGATGAAGGACAAGCACAAGCAGCTCGATGAGATTTTTGATCTAACTGCTGTAAGAGTACTTGTAGACAATCTTATAGACTGTTATTCTGTAATTGGGATTGTGCATACGATGTGGCGCCCGATGCCTGGAAGATTCAAGGATTACATTGCGATGCCTAAGTCAAATATGTATCAATCGCTTCATACTACAGTTTTTGGAAGAAACAATATGCCTTTCGAAATCCAAGTGAGAACTTATGAGATGCATCAGATTGCTGAGTATGGTATCGCAGCACACTGGAAATATAAGGAAGGAAAAACGGACAGCAAGTCAGGGAAAAAGAGTGAGGACGAGAAGCTTGCTTGGCTGCGTCAGACTCTTGAGTGGAATCGAGAAGCTGATGATTCAAAGCAATTTGTAGAGACTCTGCGAATGGATCTCTTTTCAAATCAAGTATATGTATTCACTCCTGCGGGAAAGGTTATAGAGCTGCCTGCAGGCTCCACACCGATAGACTTTGCATATAAGATTCACTCTGATATAGGAAACAAATGCATTGGAGCGAAGATAAATGGCAAAATGGTGCCGATAGATCATATTCTTGACAATGGAAATATTGTAGAGATCATTACATCTGCAAACAGTAAAGGACCAAGCATCGATTGGCTTAAGATTGCAAAGAGTCAGCATGCCAGAAACAAGATAAGGCAATGGCTGAAGAAAGAAAATAAGAGTGAGAATGTCGAAAAGGGCAGGCTGATGTTTGACAGATATATCAGACGAAAGGGATATGATCCTCAGCAGATTATAAAGCCTCATCGTATCAACCGCGCCGCAAAGGATTTCAAATTCTCAAATTCTGAGGATCTTTATTCTTCAATCGGTTATGGCGGAACTATTATGGCCAAGGTCCTCGAGCTGCTGCTGAAGTATTATGATGAAGAAAAGGCAAATGAACAGAAGAAGAATGAAATCAAGAATTTTGCACAAAAGCCTAAGGACAACAACAAAAATGCAAGCGGTGTTTCTGTAAGGGGTGTTGACAATCTCCTGATAAGATTTGCAAATTGCTGTAATCCTGTTCCAGGTGACATTATCATAGGATATGTAAGCAAAGGAAATGGCCTTGCGGTTCACCGTGCGGATTGTTCAAATATCAGAGCTCTTCCTCCTGAGGAAAGGGCGAGACTTCTTGATGTTGAGTGGGATATAAACAAGACACACAGCTCATTTGAGGCTGATCTCACGCTCATGGCAGATGACAGGAAGGGACTTTTTGCAGATATCTCCAGAGTGTGCGATGATATGGATGTGCCTATTACAGGAGTCATGGGAAATGTTCAAACTGACAATACTGTTATATTCACACTTGCAGTGCAAATTTCGAATGTCAATCAAATAGCGCTTCTTATAAGAAGACTCAGATCTATCGAAAGTATGAGCGAGGTATTTAGAGGCAAACAGAAATAGGAAGCTGCAAGAACGTCGGAAATATCGCAAATGTGATAATAATGCCGGAAATGTCGCGAATAGGACAAGAACGTCGGAAATATCGCAAATGTGATAATAATGATGAACACGTCGGAAAACACGATAATAATGATGAAAAAGGCACAGGCAGGAAGAATGGCGACT
>CAVJDC010000207.1:0-2511 GCA_963648085.1 Anaerovoracaceae bacterium | reverse complement strand
CACTGTTGTCAAGGGGCCTAAAATTGGCAGAAATGACCCTTGTCCATGCGGCAGCGGCAAAAAATATAAGAAATGCTGCGGAAAGAATGCCGAATAGTAATATATTCGCTAAGAGTATCACGCAATTAAATTGTTTATAAAAAGTAAATCCCGCGCCCTTGTATACTTAGTCCAAAATTGACTAAGATATCACTGGCTGCGGGATTTTTTTTAAATTCTAATTTTTCCTAGATTTTGAAGCTAATAATGTCCTATTCAAAATTTCCTAGATTTCGAAGCTGATCATGTCCCATTCAAAATTTTCTTAGATTTCGAGACTAATCATGTCCTCTTCAAAATCTTTCTAGATCTCTAGGCTAATCATATTCTCATATGATTCTCTTCTAGCGGCAAGTCTTGGTTTTCCATCTTTGATCATTACGATTGCAGGCTTTGGAAGTCTGTTATAATTGCTTGCCATAGAATGATTGTAAGCACCTGTGCATAATACTGCCACATGGTCACCTATCTCAAGCTGCGGCATGAGAGTATCCCATACAAGTATATCGCCTGATTCACAGCACTTACCGGCAATAGTTACAAGATGGTCTCGCTCTTCATCATGCTTTTCGACTGGCTCAGTTTCATATTCTGCGCTATAAAGTGCAGTACGCGGATTGTCAGGCATGCCGCCGTCAACTCCTATATATGTACGTCCTGCGGAGCTAGTCTTGATTGAACACACCTCATATAGTGTAATGCCAGCCTCACCTACGACCCATCTGCCTGGCTCGATTGTAATAGAAGGACGTCTCAGATCATTCTCAGCACAAAATTCCTCGACATAATTCATCACTGGATCCATAAAATATGAGACCTTTGTGCATGCAGGATCCTTCGCATAATGAACACCGAATCCGCCTCCGCAATTTAATTCTTCAGTCTCATATCCAAATTTTTGCTTCAGCTCCAATACCATTTTCATGATGATCTTTGCAGCAAGAATGTGTGATGAATTGTCATGAAGCTGAGATCCTACATGATAATGAAAGCCTCTAAGTCGAATATGCTTTGCAGCAAGGGCTTGTTTTATGCCTTCATTAAGCACACCTTCGACAGATATTCCAAATTTTGAATCAATATGACCTGTAGAGATATATGCATGAGTATGGCTGTCTACACCCGGTGTGACTCTGATAAGTATTTCTACTATTTTGTCATATTCTGCAGCAAGTCTGTCGAGAATTTCGAGCTCTGAAAGACTATCAACAACAATTGTGCCAACCCCTGCTTCGATTGCTTCACGCATTTCACTTGGAGTCTTTGCATTTCCGTGAAATTCTATCACAGCAGGATCGATGCCTGCCTTAAGAGCAGCATAAAGCTCGCCTCCAGAGACTACATCCACACCAAGTCCTTCAGATTTTACAATACGAAGAACCTCAAGAGCCTGAAATGCCTTGCTTGCATATACAGCCTTTGTATTTTCGTATTTTTCCAGAAAGTCCTTCTTCATCTCGCGGCATCTTTCTCTGATATAATCCTCTGAAACTACATACAGAGGTGTGCCATATTCTTCTGCCAGCTTTGCAGTATCACATCCGTGAAATATATAATTTCCCATAGTTTTTTCCCCTTTTTTTAGACAAATTTGTATTATTTTAGCAGCAATGACAGGCTGCTATATCTAGAAACAACAGCACTGATTTTGCTATTTTGACGATGACTTATAGTAGTCGAAGATTCTTTACTCAAATATTGCTGATCAATCATCATAAGAAGCATATTCTCCATATCCTGCTCTCTGCTTTGAACCGTCAAGATGCTTTCTTACCATAGATACGCCAAGCTTCACGTCTCTATCCTGCAGAGCCTTTAGCATCGAATAATGCTCTTCAAGGACCTCTTCCATATGGCTATTGTCACGCTTATGATCAATTTGGAATTGCTTTGTATAATATTGATAGCTCGTAAGAATATTTGTAAGAAGTCTGTTGTGTGAAGCTTCATAAAATAGTTCATGGAATCGGTTGTTCAGCTCTGCTGCCTTATCATAGTGCTTCTTGAGTGTATAAAATTCCATTTGTTCATATACCTCCTGAATCTTTTCAAATTCCTCAGGAGTTATACGTTCTATAGCCCACTTAAAAGCAAGCACCTCATAAGCCTTACGCATTTCATACATGTCAGCCACATCACGTTCTTCAAAGCCGAGAACAAATGCACCTCTGTTTGGTATCATATCCAGAAGTCCTTCCTGAGCTAGCAAGCGAAATGCTTCTCTTACAGGTGTCCTGCTGACATTGTACATATCGCAGATTTTCTGTTCTGTCAGCTTTTCGCCATTTTTCAACTTTCCGCGCAGGATGTCCTCTCTCAACCTTATAAATATATTTATAGCAAGAGGAAGTCCAGATACGACAGTTTCTTTTTCATTCTTGTAATACATATTTTTCTGCCTCCTTTCACTTTTCAACCACATCTTTTAGTATAAAGCAAATTCTCAAATACAGAAATTTTATTCATTCTTAA
>CAVJDC010000206.1:0-2511 GCA_963648085.1 Anaerovoracaceae bacterium | reverse complement strand
CAGCTGACGGCCTGCGTTCTGGCATCGATAAAGCGTTTGTAGATGCCCTCCTGCTCCGCAAGCTGCTCGTGCGTGCCAAGCTGAACGATACGTCCTTTATCTACGACGGCGATCTGATCTGCGTGCCGCACAGTCTTGAGCCTATGGGCAATCCTGATGAACGTTTTCTCTTTTGTGAGTACCTCTACAGCGTCCACCAATTCCTTTGCAGTTTTCTTATCTATGTCATGTTCGATTATCTGAAATACTGATGAAAAAAATCCCGTACTTACCATATGCAGCAAAGTCTTGTCTATATCTGAAATATTGAAGCCCTCCATACGCATGGTTTCAATATATCTTTTAGTTGACTGTATCTCACGTTCGACCATGTTGTGTAAAAGGTCGCATATTTTCCGCTGTCCACACGTCTTAAGAGCATACAAAAGCTATCATAATTATCATAAACATAATCGATAATGCGATCCGTACAGTCCTCTGCGGATTCTGTCATATGGTCGGTTTGCTTTTTTGCAGAAGGTTCTTCAAAGCCCGCAAGTACATCATCATAAATCTTATATATGTGCTCCATATACGGATCAACCAGCGCGTCAAACATACTTTCTTTGGTTGGAAAATACTTATAGAAAGCACCCGTAGTAAGTCCTGCGTCCTTTTCATTATTCCTAAGCTATGTACCCTCAAGCTAGTCCTTAAGAAAATGCTGCTTCGCCGTACTTAAAATGTTTTCTCCTGTATTATCTGACTTAACGGACATTTAAGTACTCTTTTAAAATAAGAGTTTCGCTTGCACAGAGCATGATCGCCTCTGCGACATATTTCTAACGCGCGAGTGCGCAGCATTTGCACGTAGTGCTTTTTTTATTTAAATTATCATTAAAGTACCATTAGCAAGGTTCCTGCACCTATCAAAATACATCCTATTAAGGATTTTGCTCTAAATTGCTCATGAAGGAACACAAAAGCCAGCACCATAGTAATAATCACGCTTAATTTATCAATTGGAACTACTTTGGACACATCTCCTATCTGCAACGCCTTATAATAGCAAAGCCATGATGCCCCAGTTGCCAGCCCTGATAAAATCAAAAACATCCAGCTTTTCTTACTAATTTCAGTAATGCCACCTAAGCTATTCGTGATCAAGACCATTCCCCAGGCCATAACAACTACAACTAAGGTGCGAATTGCAGTTCCCAAATTTGAGTTTACGTTTTCAATGCCTACTTTTGCTAAAATTGATGTAAGAGCGGCAAACACGGCAGATAAAATAGCAAATAATACCCACATGTCTTTATTTCCTTTCTTAGAATTCATTTTTTGCATCTTTCGGTGGAGCACCCACCGCCTAAAGGCAGTTTGTTTTCTTTAGCTTTTGTCAATGATATTCGCAATTCGATTCGCTGCGGTTCTACTAAAAGCCGTCTGTAAAAATATACAGGCAATAAAGAATCACAACCTCACAATTGTTGCATTTTTTTAACCTTCAGGAGTTCTCCTGTATCAGTCACAGCTACCTGCAATGATTCTGTATCGCCTTTGGATATTCAAATATCATGCCAAGCCTACCCTATTTAGCCCTATTGATGCCGCAGACTGTAAAAATCACGACATTAAAAATAACGATTTCTGCAAATAATTAATCTAAAATCATTTTCTCGCACACTCAGCATACATTAGTGAAATTCTGGAAGGCATCAGCTTTGAGAAGGTAACTCTCCAGCCATGTTCTTCAAGCCATTCCAAATATTCCTCCGGTGTCCATTGATGTTCAAACTTAATTCCACTAATCTTCAGGATGCCACCCCATAGCTTACTGATTACACCCTTCTTATGTCCGACAAAATTAGGAGCAATTAATATTCCGTCAGTCCTAAGTACTCTGTCGATTTCCAAAAGTGCCTTCTCAGGATTTGGCATCACATGCAAGGCATTGGCAATCAATACGACATCGAAGGAATTATCCTCATAAGGAAGTGCCGTAGCATCGGCCACTTCAAAGGTCAGGTTGGCAGGATATTCCCCCTTCATTGCTTCTTTAATCATCCCCTCAGCATAATCCGTTGCAATCATTTTCTTCGAAGCACTCGCAACATGCTTAGCAAGCATGCCTGGACCTGTTGCAATCTCCAGCACCTCCTTGCCGGCTATCCGCGAAGGAATCCTATTGTACATATAATTATAGTATTTCTGATCCGCCTTCATGGCCTTCTCATAGATTGGCGCATATAAATTCCAAATTTTCTTATTCATGCCAATTCTCCTCAAATTAAAAATCATCCACATCAGCATCAATGCCTTAACAATAATATCATATTGTCAATGATATTCGCAATTTGCTTTACTACGCTATACTAAAAGCGGCACTACGTGCCTTACGAGGTACTTGGCTTTTGCCAAAGCACCTCGTTCAAGAGCACCCACTGCCTAAAGGCAGTGGGTTTTCTTGAGCTTTTATAAATGCTTGTTGCACTGGCTGTGGGAAATGATGGCAAATCACATTTATTTACA
>CAVJDC010000205.1:0-2516 GCA_963648085.1 Anaerovoracaceae bacterium | reverse complement strand
GAATTACGTACATATAAAAATTACGCATTAAAGAATTGCGTACATATAAAAATTGTCCCATATATATGCACAAGATATAGAAGAGCAATTTAGCACTGTAAAGTGATAACGTGCTATTTTAGTAAAAAATTGATTGCATTTATCACTTTAGTGTGATAAAATGTAAAAGCAATAAGAAAAGCGGAATCCATACTGTGCATTATCTAGGTGTACTTCATTGACAAAAGGCGGCACTCCAAGCATATTTGAGGCTGAAAAGTCTCGCTTTCAAGTGTAGCCTGTGAATTGAAAATCTTTTTTTAAAGTTAAGTATAGTTCACAAGTGGAAAGTCTGCTTCACACAACAAATCACTTACGTTCCCGGTGAGCCGGGTGACAGGAGGGAATCATGAAAAAGATATTATCAGTAGTATTATGCCTTATACTTGCACTGTGCATGTTTGCTGGATGCGGCAGCGATGATCAATCAGCAGATGGCAGCTCGGCATCAAGTGCAGACTCAGCAGATATCACACCTGTAGATGAGATGACATCTCTTACAGTTGGTTTTGACGCAGAATATCCGCCTTATGGATATAAGGATGAAAGTGGCGAATATACAGGATTCGATCTTGAGCTCGCTCAGGAAGTATGCGACCGTCTGGGCTGGGAACTCAAAAAGCAGCCTATCGACTGGGATGCAAAGGATATGGAACTCAACTCAGGTTCTATCGACTGCATCTGGAATGGTTTTACTATGACAGGTCGTGAAGATGATTATACATTCTCAGTACCTTATGTTGACAACTCAATCGTATTCGTAGTTGCTGCAGATTCTGACATTAAGTCAGCAGATGACCTCGCAGGCAAGATTGTAGTTACTCAGGCTGATTCATCAGCTCTGTCAGCTTTGACTGATAAAGAAGACAATGAAGAAAATCTCGCCCTTGCGGCTACATTTGCAGAGCTCCAGCAGGTAGCAGATTACAATACTGCATTCCTCAATCTCGAATCAGGTGTTGTAGACTGTATCGCTGTAGATATCGGTGTTGCGCAGTACCAGCTCAATTCACGCGGAGATCAATTCAGAAAGCTTGACGAGCCACTCTCTACAGAGCAGTATGCTATCGGCTTTAAGAAGGGCAACGAAGCTCTCCGTGACAAGGTGCAGGATACATTATTTGAAATGTATAATGATGGCACATTCCAGAAGATTGCTGATAAATATGCTGACTATAACCTTCCAGATATGCTCTGCATCGGCAACTATATAGAATAAATGTAAGGCAAGAGCAGTTAGTTGATTAAAAGATGCAACTAGATCAGATCATATTTAAAAAATCAGCTGCTTGATTTAAAAACTATTTGCCAAATAAAATAAACATTTACAATTATTGATAAGACAAAATCTGAAAGGGGCAGATTGAAGCTGTCCCTTTTTGTCGCATGTTTGACGCCAATGCAATTTAATAATTTTGTCGTGCACTTGCCCTATACTACACGGCAATTTCATGAATTTTAGTGCCATGCAAGGCTTTGTGGTTACGCCATAAATTTGCTGCTATGCCGCAAATTTTGCCGCCATACAAAGATTATACGGCCACGATGCGGATTCTTGCGGCGTGCTGGCAATTTTGGTGACATACAAAGATTATACGGCCACGATGCGGATTCTTGCGGCGTGCTGGCAATTTTGGTGACATACAAAGATTATACGGCCACGATGCGGATTCTTGCGGCGTGCTGGCAATTTTGGTGACATACAAAGATTTTGCCGCAATATCATGGTCATGATTTGCTGTCGTGTCATGATTTTGCAGCTGCATGGATTTACTGTCATTCCGCAGGTATTGCAGTCATGTCGTGAGTTAGTGATTGCATTGGATTTGCAGCTGTGTCATGAGTATTGCAGTTATGCCGTGAGTTTTGTTGGCATGTCGACTTTACTGAGAAATCTTAAATTCAGCGGGCATGTCACGTCACGGATTTGACAGCCTGCACCTAGGATGGAAGGACATCTGCTACGCTGTCTGCGCGATTATCGAAAAATCGTATGCTTGACAAAGATTTATAAAATATCGTAATATTTATTAAGAAACAGGAGAAAAGACGATGGATTGGGCATGGATATGGAGTGTCACTTTGCAGGTGCTTGAGGGTACTGGAGCGACTCTTCTGATATTTTTCGCTACACTTATTATTTCGATGCCTCTAGGACTTTTGGTAGCATTAGGTCGTATGAGTAATCTCAGGCCATTTGCAAAGCTTAAGTCTGAAGGACGAGTGGCATCGCTGCTTAGAAAATTCAACCCTATAAAGCTGATATTTCAGTTTTTTATCTCTATTCTTAGAGGCACGCCGCTTATGCTTCAGCTTATAGTATGGTTTTATGGACCATATTATGTATTTGGTATGCGCATATCGGCGACGTGGCGTATTATAGCTACTATTGTTGGATTTAGTGTAAATTATTCGGCATATTTCGCGGAAATTTTCCGCTCGGGTATCCAGGGGATTCCTGTCGGTCAGCATGAGGC
>CAVJDC010000204.1:0-2521 GCA_963648085.1 Anaerovoracaceae bacterium | reverse complement strand
CTGCAGACAGCTACCGCCCCAAAGCTTCCTTGCAACAAATAATTTGATAAACTATACTTTTTAAAATTTACATTTAAAGGAAAACGTGATAGAATGACTACGGTGGTTAGCCGAAGCTAACCAAAATAGAAAGGACCTGTGCGGAAATGAATAAAAAAATCTGGGATCTGTATGCGCCGATTTATGAAAAGGCTATGCGCATGGATGTGAAATATTACCGATATATGTATGACAGGATTCCGACAAGGATTGCTGATATGGATGTCTTGGAGCTGGCCACGGGGCCGGGACTCCTGGCGAAACACGTGGCGCACGCCACAAAGTCAATGATCGCCACCGATTATTCGGAAGGAATGATAAAAGAAGCCCTGAAAGAAAGCTGCCCGCCGCAGCTTAAATTCGAAGTGGCAGACGCGACAGCGCTCCCTTACGCGGACAAGTCCTTTGATGCCGTATTGATCGCAAACGCCCTGCACGTCATGCCAAATCCTGAAAAAGCGCTTTCCGAAATAGATAGGGTTCTAAAGGATGGCGGGCTTTTGATTGCACCCAATTTCGTAGGCCATGGAAACGGCGTCGTAAGCCGCATCTGGTCGGGGTTCCTGAAAATCGCCGGAATCAGCTTTGAGCACCAATGGACGCCAGAAGAGTACTGCGACTGGCTTGCGGCTCACGGCTGGCAGATAAGCTTCTCAAAGCTCCTGCCCTCAAGAATCTCACTCATGTATGTCGAATGCAGGCGAAAAGAAGGCTGAATTGCAAGTCTTCCTCGTATTCTTAGTCTTTGTCTGCAATTTCCTTATTGTGAGCTTATGTAATGCTTCAATCTTTTAGGCAGCCTACCGGTACCACTTTGACGCCGCTTTCCGTAGTATATCCCATCGTGGCCGTTGCACAAATTATGATCAGCGCAGACGGTTCCCTGTATGTTGCTCTCGGGTGCGTTGGATTGCTTGATGCTGCTTCATTGTGTGCCTTGATTACATTTTGGAATTTCAGAAGTGACTTTTCGGCCTCGGGAAGCTTATTTGCGCCTGTTTTTATTTCTATCAATGCATACCGACCGTCGGCCATTTGATAGACAGCATCTGCCTCCAGGCCGGTATCATCCGCATAATGAAGGATCCTGGCATTATGAGCCTCTGCAAATACCAGTAAATCACGCAGAACAAGATTTTCAAAGACATGACCAAAGAGATCAAGATCATTATAAAAATAATCGGGACTGAGACCAAGTGCAGCTATGCCTATAGAAGGATCTACGAAAATATGCTTTTTGCCATTTCGTATTGCTGTTTTCGATCTTATCTGTGGAGTCCATGCATCTATATCTTTAATGACAAATAATTCCTCCAATTTCTCGACATAAGAATCAAGCGTCGCCGAGGTGACGTTTTGTGTTGCTTGCACGTCTGCATACATGCTCGTTTTTTTTGCTTTTGTAGCCATGTTTCGCGCATAAGACCAAAGCAGTGCTCTGACCCATTCAGGATTTCTCTTTACACCGTCGATTGCATTTATGTCTGTCCGATAAATCTGTCTATAGTAATCCTTTGCGATTTCAAGCTTAGCAGTTTCATCTTTTAAAGCAAGACACCTTGGCCAGCCACCACAGCAAACTAAAAAAAATAGCTCTTCAAGAGAAAGGGCAGAGTGCGCACCATCAAAATCATACTTCTCATCCTCCAGAATTTTCGAAAGTGAAACAAGTCCATTAGATTTGCCCAATTCCCACAAAGTCATAGGATACATCGTGAGTTCTGTAATTCTCCCTGTGCCTGTATGCGAGGTATGAACCTTTTTGCTGGAAGAACCAGTGAGATAATATTCTCCCACACTTTCAGGATTATCGTCGCAGGTCTTGCGAATCGTACCCCATACTTTGGGTGCATCCTGCCACTCATCAAATAATATAGGCTTTTCATTTTTTAAGAACAGCTTGGGTGCGGACTCAGCCACTGCCAAATATCCATCTCTCTTATCTTCATCTTGAAATTCAATAACAGTCTTGCAACGTTCTTTACCTGTTCTTGTTTTGCCACAACCTTTAGGTCCTACAATGTTGATTGCATTAAACGCTTTTGCTCTCTTATCTATCTCATCATCGACAATTCTTCTGACATATTCCATAAACACCCTCCTCATAGCTTTCCCATGCGGACATCATACCATAACTGTAAAGTTATGGTATGATCTGCCATGCGCCCTTTTGCCCGATTCAGACTGTCAGAGGGCAAATATCTGGCGCGGCAAATACAATCACATATAATGTCCGCATTTTTGGGCTTCCCATGCGGACATTATACCCTGAAATTTCAAGTCTCGCAAGGCTTATTTTGAGTTTTTCGGCAGTTTTATTTGGTGTTTTTCGGCAAATTTGTTTTGAGTTTTTCGGCAGTTTTATTTGGTGTTTTTCGAATTATCACTCGTAGATAAATGGGCTGTTCAGTTCAAGTGACATGGATTTTACGCAGTCGATGAAACGGCTCAAGGCAGGTGATTTTTCCTCACCCTGTCGAAG
>CAVJDC010000203.1:0-2539 GCA_963648085.1 Anaerovoracaceae bacterium | reverse complement strand
CCATCGCAGATGCCATGGAAAATGCAAGGATAAATCATATCACAAATGCACAGTTTATCTGTGGGAGGGCAGAGGATGTCGTGCAGAGTCTGCCACATCCTGATGTGATAGTAGTCGATCCACCACGAAAGGGATGCGATAGAAGGTGCATACAGACCATGCTAGATATAGAGCCTAGCAGGATAGTATATGTCAGCTGTGATAGTGCGACACTCGCTAGGGATCTGAAGATGCTATGCGAGAGTGGGATGTATAGAATAGAGAGAATAAGGGCTGTGGATATGTTTCCGCAGACGGGGCATGGGGAGACGGTTGTCAAATTATCCATCAATATGTGTAAATTTTAAGACATGGAGGACATTATGCAAGATGTTATTATAAACCTTTTTATAGAATTGGTCAAAGAAATAGGCAAAGAAATAGGCATAGATTATAATATTCTTTTTTATAGAATCGTTCAAAGAAATAGACATAAATAATATTCCTTTTTTAATTGCATTGAGCATTGGAATCATAGTGCTTTTTGCAGGTTGTGTCAGACCATTTTTGGCATCTTCGATAGAAATTTCATTTATGGACAAAACGGATGAATTGAAGCGACTAAGTTTAACATATCAGAAGAAGTGGGCAGCGATGCCGAAGATGCGAACGGCGAAGACGAAACCGAGGAACAGGAGGATTGATCATGGCTGATGAGAAAAATCTTCTCCCCTATGAAAATCAGGGTGATATCGTTATCTATCGGATGGAAGATGGCAACACAAAAATCGATGTACGCTTTGTGGATGAAACTGTGTGGCTGACCCAGCAGCAAATGGCAGAGCTGTTTCAGTCATCCCGCACCAATATTGTGGAGCACATTCAGCACATCTACGAGGAGGGAGAACTAGACGAAGTGTCAACTTGTCGGAAATTCCGACAGGTTCGCACCGAGGGCAGTAGACAGGTCACCAGAGAGATTCCGTATTACAATCTGGATATGATAATTTCTCTCGGATACCGCGTAAAATCAATAATCGCCACTAACTTCCGCCGTTGGGCAACCGAGCGCTTGAAGGAGTACATGGTCAAGGGCTTTACGATGGATGACGAACGGCTGAAAAATCTTGGCGGTGGAAACTACTGGAAAGAGCTACTTGACCGCATTCGTGATATTCGTTCTTCTGAAAAAGTTATATATCGGCAGGTGTTGGACCTGTACGCTACTAGCGTGGACTATGACCCAAAAAGTTCGGAATCCGTTGCATTTTTCAAGATGGTACAGAACAAGCTACACTTCGCCGCACACGGCCACACGGCAGCAGAGGTTATCTATGAACGTGCGGATGCGGATAAACCGTTTATGGGCTTGACAGCTTTCTCTGGAGATTTTCCAACGGCAAAGGACATCAGCATTGCCAAGAATTATCTGTCAGAGGAAGAATTGCGGATATTGAATGGAATCGTCTCTGGATACTTCGACTTTGCAGAGGTGCAGGCAATTCGCCATCGCCCTATGCGCATGAGCGACTATGTGGAGCATCTGGACAGCATTCTCTCTTCCACCGGTGAACAAGTGCTGCTCGATGCTGGTAAGGTGAGTCATAAGCAGGCAATGGATAAAGCGAACCGGGAATATCAGCGTTTTCTCGTGCAGAATCTCTCACCTGTTGAGGAGGCATATTTGCAGACCATCAAAGATGTCGAAAAGACGGCAAAGAAAAAGGCAAAGGAGGAATGATACTGTATAATAAAAGTTGCTGTTTGAATTTCCAACATATGAATATTTCAAGGTTGGTGAGAAAATCGGAGACTGCGCAAAGATGAACTAACATATAGATGTCATCTGTGCTATAATGACATTATGTCAGACTATGGGAGGCGAAAATTATGCCATCAGGATCACCTGAGCGTATAAATGCGAGAAAAGAAGAGATTATAAATGCTTGCGAAAAGCTATATCAGTCCATGAGTTTCAAGGAAATCACATTAAAAAGTGAGGATATTTATTGAAAAGGGAGGCATCTTATTTGAAAAAGAAAAAAGATGAAATAACCATCCGTTCCAGTGCAGCGGAATACTTAACTTATGCCGCCTCTGTAGGCGACCAGCAGGATAGTATTGAGATGCGCTATGAGGATGAGAATATATGGCTGACACAGAAGATGATGGCCACATTGTATGATGTAGGAACAAATACAATCAATTATCATATAAAAAAGATATTCGAGGACAGTGAACTACAGGAGGATTCAGTTATTCGAAAATTTCGAATAACTGCTCCTGACGGGAAAAGCTACAATACAAATCACTACTCCTTGGAGATGATTATTGCCGTAGGTTTCAAGGTAAATTCCGAGCGTGCGGTACAGTTCCGTAAGTGGGTGAATCGAATTGCTAAGGACTATACCATCAAAGCCTGGGTTATGGATGATGAACGCCTAAAAAAGGTGGATCCGTGCTTACAGCAGAATATTTCGACCGCTTGCTGGAGCAAATTCGTGAAATCCGTCTGTCTTAGCGCAGATTTTATCAGAAGATAACCGATATCTATTCTACG
>CAVJDC010000202.1:0-2568 GCA_963648085.1 Anaerovoracaceae bacterium | reverse complement strand
AGATTCATCCTTTTAAGATAGATAAAAACTGACCTGATAGAAAACTGATTTGATAGAAAACTGACCTGATAGACAAAGACAGACCTGTTGGCTCTTGACATCACAGAGCTTGCAGGTCTTTTTATGATTTTTGCACAATAAATCACCAGTCCAACATACCTGACGCTTGATTTCAGGATGTCGATCATGCAAAGTCAACTGTACAAATTCAATTATATGAAGCCGATTATATGTATTCATCAACAGGCAGTCAATTGTACGGCAAGTTTAGGCTTGCACTGCAGATTGTAAAGCTATCGTATAAACCTCATCAAAGGAACGTTTGTTTGATGATTAATAGAATGGTGAATAATTGTGAATAATAGTGAATAATTGTGAATAATGATAAATAATAATGAATAATGATGAATAATGGTAAATAATTGACAAATACAAGGTGCTCAAAAAAAGTGACAGCCTGCCGCCATAAAAGCGCAAATGGCACTATGAATCTTGATGAAATAGAGCAATTATTATATAATGTCAAGAAAGAGACTGTAACAGATAAAACCGCAGAAAAAGGAGCGTTACAGATGAATATTAGCTACAACAAACTTCAAAAGCTTATGATTGATAATCAGATGAAAAGGCGAGATCTGATGCGCGCTGCAGAGATTTCATCTTCCGTTGCAACGAAGATAAACAAGAACGAAGCAGTGTCTCTTGATGTGCTGATGAGGATATGTAAGGTATTTCATTGTGATATCGGCGATGTATGTGAAGTTGTATTGGATGATTGATATACGCACAGTCAGATAAATTTGTATAGACGTATAGATTTCGTAGGGCAGGCAAAATTTCATGGATATATAAAATTTACATTGACATATTTTGCTGCCAGAGGGATTTGGAGTAAACGTTTGCATAGGAGGCTTACATACCAGAAGGGATGGGAAGATGAGATTAGAAAAAAAATCAGATACAATTGATTTTTCAGAAGACAAGACCTATATAGCCATCGACTTGAAATCCTTTTATGCTTCCGTCGAGTGCATGGAGAGAGGGCGTGACCCTCTTACCACAAATCTTGTGGTGGCAGATGCCGGCAGGACCGAAAAGACGATATGCCTTGCGGTTTCACCGTCGCTAAAGAGATATGGCATATCCGGGCGTGCAAGACTGTTTGAAGTGGTGCAGAAAGTAAATGAAGTCAATGCCATTCGGGTCTTGAAGGCACCGCACAGGACATTTACTGGGTCTTCTGACGACAGCACGAGGTTAGACACCGATTCATCACTAAAGCTAGATTATATAGTTGCACCGCCTCGTATGGCCTATTATATGGATTATAGCACTAGGATATACAGCATATATCTGAAGTATATCGCTCCAGAGGATATATTCCCATACTCTGTCGATGAAGTATTCATAGATGCGACCGATTATCTGAGGACGTATCATATGACAGCCAGAGAGCTTGCGATGACGATGATTCGCGATGTCCTGAAAACCACTGGCATCACGGCTACTGCTGGTATAGGGACAAATATGTACCTTTGCAAGATTGCGATGGATATAGTAGCAAAGCATATACCGCCAGACAAGGATGGCGTGCGTATCGCTGAGTTAGACGAGATGTCATACCGCAGGAAGCTTTGGAATCACAGGCCAATCACGGATTTTTGGCGCGTGGGAAAGGGAATTGCGGGAAAACTCGAAAAAAATGGCATGTATACTATGGGTGACGTGGCGAGATGTTCGATCGGCAAATCAAATGAACTGCACAATGAAGAACTTCTTTATAAGCTGTTTGGCATAAATGCCGAGCTTTTGATAGATCATGCTTGGGGATATGAGCCTTGTACTATGGAGCTAGTAAAGGCATATAAGCCAGAAACCAGCAGTGTAAGCTCAGGACAAGTGCTGCATTGTCCATATGATTATGAAAAGGCGAGACTTATCGTAGAAGAGATGACTGATCAAATGGTTCTTGATCTGGTGGACAAGGGGCTTGTAACAGACCAGATTGTTCTTACTGTAGGCTACGATGTGGAAAATCTCACAAATCCAGCAAGACATCGGCTTTACAATGGTCCCGTCACAATCGATCGTTATGGCAGAAAGGTTCCAAAGCATGCTCATGGGACAGCAAACCTGAAGAGGCAGACTTCTTCGACAAAGCTTATTATCGATGCCATGATGAAGCTTTATGACAGGATTGTCGACAGAAATCTGCTTATCAGACGCATAAATATCTCAGCAAACAGACTTGTGGATGAAAAATCCATAAAAAAGGAAGTCATATGCGAGCAGCTCGATATGTTTACAGATTATAGGGCAAAGGAACAAGAACATGCACGGGAAGAGAATGCATTTGAGAGCGAAAAGAAGATGCAAAAGGCGATGCTTGATATTAAAAAGAAATTTGGCAAAAATGCCATTTTCAAGGGAATGAATCTCGAAGAGGGAGCTACATCCATAGAACGAAATGGACAGATAGGCGGACACAAGGCATGATTTTTATTCATCAAAGTGCAAGAAAGTACAAGCAGGTTGTATTTGTGCATGGATGTATTTGTGCATGAAAAT
>CAVJDC010000201.1:0-2573 GCA_963648085.1 Anaerovoracaceae bacterium | reverse complement strand
CGAAAGTTCTGTAAATGATATGAATGCTTCAAACAGCGAAAGTTCTGTAAATGATATGAATGCTTCAAACAGCGAAAGTTCTGTAAATGATGTGAATGCTTCAAACAGCGAAAGTTCTGTAAATGATGTGAATGCTTCGAACAGCGAAGGTTCTGCAAGCAATAGTAATCTAGTCAATGCAGCGAGTCCATTTTCTGATGTAAGTGATCGCGTGCTGACAGATCTGTATGAGGCTGGAATAGTAAAGGGCATGGAAGACGGCATGTTTTACCCAGACAAGACATTGACAAGGGAGCAGGGGGCAAGCTTTGTCACGAGAACTGCGAAGTATCTTGGAATTAGAAATCCTAACGGGGATGTAATGACATTTTACGATGGTGAATTTTTCAGCGATTGGGCTGTTACAGACATAAAATTTGTGTCTGCGCAGAAGACTCCCGATGGAGTACGTGTTATGAGCGGATATGAATCGAGATTCAATCCTAAAAATCCATATACAGTAGAACAGGCTATTTTGACAGTATATAGGCTTTATCATTCGCTTGAGTTGGGCGATTGTCAAGATACATCCTGGCTTAGCAAGACCGGATGGAGGCTTACTGACATTACGCTTTCGGCAGCTGGTGACTGCACGCTTGGAAGAGACATCGGCGCGGCGTATGGAACCTCACTTGATGCAGTTTATGACTCAAATGATGGCGACGCATCAGTATTTTTTAAGAATGTCACACAGTTTTTTAATGATGATATTACTATTGTAAATTTTGAAGGGACTTTGACGGACTCCAATGTTCCAGCAAACAAGACATTTCGATTCAAAGGCAGAAAAGCTTATACGGAAATTCTCAAGACTGGCAGTATTGATGTGGTAAATATAGCAAACAATCACAGCTATGATTATTTGTATAAGGGCTATGCTGACACTGTTGAGACTCTTTCTAAAGCCGGAATCGGAATATCTGGAAATGAGTATGTATATGTTAAGGAAATCAATGGCATTAAGCTAGGTTTCTACGGACTTGCACCGATGGGAAGTCCACTTACACAATCCTATAAGGATACAATTGCGGCTAGAATAAAATCACTAAAAAATATGGGCGCTCAGTATATAATAGGAAGCTTTCATTGGGGAATCGAGAAGGCATATACAGCAAATGCTAATCAACGTGCGATAGCCCATTATGCGGTTGACGCTGGAACAGATCTTATTATAGGACACCATCCTCATGTACTCCAAAATACAGAGGTTTATAATGGCGTTCAGATAATGTATTCCCTTGGAAACTTTTGCTTTGGCGGAAATAGAAATCCTTCAGATAAGGACACTGCAGTATTCCAGGCAAATATGACTTTTGATATTGAAACAGGTAAAATGCTTGAGGAAAAAAGAACATTTTATCCTTATAGACTCTCATCGGTTTCAACCAGAAATGACTATCAGCCGGTGCCTGTTTATGGCGCAGCAGCGCAAAGGGTGAGAGCTAAGCTTGGAATATAATGACTTGAAATGTTGCTTTAGTTGCAGCAGGTGCTAGCGGCGCTGGTGCTTCAGTGTGCAGCAGGTGCTAGCGGTGCAGGTGCTTTAGTGTGCAGCAGGTGCCTTATATTATTGCTTGTGAATTAATTTTTGGTGGCAAAATGACAGTTAGATTTTTAATCATTCAGATGATAGGGATTGTGGGCACAGCACTATTTTTCCTGTCATATCAGTTTAAGAGCAGCAAGAATCTTTTTCGTATGCAATTTCTGTCGTATCTTTTTTATACTGTTCACCTGCTTTTGCTTGGTGCAGTAACAGGCGGAGTAAGTTATGTACTAAATACAGTCAGATCCTTTTGTCTTGGGAGCAACGTAAAATTTCTTAAGAGCAAGTGCATGTGTGCAATTATTTGCACACTACAGGTGGTGACAGTTATTCTGACATGGGATGGATGGATTTCTATTCTTCCGGTCGCAGCAAATATTGCGGCAACAATTGGTGGATATACGAAAAATCCACAAAAAATAAGAGCTGCGGGAATGTTTATAAATTCACCATTATGGATTGTATACAATGTTATTGTTGGCTCTTGGGCAGGTATTCTTGATGAGATTGTAAGTGAAGCTTCTATGATTATTTCAGTGATTCGTTATGGTTGGAGAAATCTCAATCGTGTCGAGGAATAATGAAAGCTATAGTACATTTTAGTGGTTTGAATAGTTGGTTACTTTGTTGAGAAATAGTAAAAAAACACTTGACGAGAACTTGCAATTCGGCTATACTAAGAAAGACTTTTGACGCTGGCGTGGCTCAACGGTAGAGCAGCTGATTTGTAATCAGCAGGTTGGGAGTTCGATTCTCTTCGCCAGCTCCATTTGCGGAAGTGGCTCAGTGGTAGAGCATCGCCTTGCCAAGGCGAGGGTCGCGAGTTCGAATCTCGTCTTCCGCTCCAGTTGTGCGGATGTGGTTTAGTGGTAAAACCTCAGCCTTCCAAGCTGATGATACGGGTTCGATTCCCGTCATCCGCTCCAATTCTTTGGGCTCATAGCTCAGCTGGATAGAGCAACGGCCTTCTAAGCCGTGTGTCCCAGGT
>CAVJDC010000200.1:0-2608 GCA_963648085.1 Anaerovoracaceae bacterium | reverse complement strand
CCAGCCTCTGCATCTTCTAGTTCCTGTGCCATGACACAACATGGTCCGAAGCAACTCAAAACAAAATATATTACAGTCAAACAAACAATTAATTTTCTTTTCATTATTTTCTTCCTTCTCTCCCCTGAGAAATTTTCACAGAATATAGATTTCGCAATCGCAAAAAAAACTCTCCAACTATCCTTCGCTTCACAACCGAAAAAAACTCTCCAACTATTCATACGCTTCACAATTATAAAGCTGCTCAAATCATTTCCCGATTTACAGCTGTAAAGCCACCCTCTAGCTATCCTGTTGCATCAAAATTATATAGCCCACGCCTTGCACTATCTCAAAAATTTTTTCCCTGTCTTTACATTTACTTATCACTACTTTTCAACTTGGTTCTTTTTTTGGTTTAATTCTTATATATTTAGTCTTTTTTCACTTGATTTTCGCTTGTTTCTTTTCCGTTTGGTCTTTTTCTACCTTCCATTCTCTTAACCTTTGCAAGACACCTTGATTTTTCCTAGGCTTCATTTGTGGAAATGCAGCAAGCAGCCTGCCATATCCGATCCATTTATTGCGAGTCAATGAATCAGCAGTATCATCATATTCACGCTTTAAGCCATTCAAACGTTTACGAAGTTCATCACTGTAATCGTGAAGCTTTACGCTGCCCTTGTCACGAAAATCAGAAACTCTATCACGAAATTCAAAACCGCGTTCTCTGAATGCAGCACTCTTGTCACGCAGCTCAGCACGAGCCAAAGCCGCCTGAACCCTGCCTTCTCCAACCTTTATAGCCGTATCTATAGTCTTGCCGCCAACCTTTTCGCTTAGCTTGTCACTAAGAATTCTCATATCAGAGCCTATCTTGTCAAGCTGCGAAAGCCTTTTATTTAGCCCATTTACAACAGCAACAGTCACAGCAAGATCTGCAAATAATAAAGCATAAATGACAGCAAGAATTATCCAATCAAAAGTAGAAACATCGACAGCAGCAGTGTGATATTCTACATATGTCTGGAAAGTCTTGACTACAAGAAGAATTGAAAGCCCCCATATAAGAGAGAACTCTAGGCATATGTAGCCCTTGAAATTCAATGGCTTCTTTGAATAATCCCACCATCTTGCATGAAAACACACATCAAGGAGCCATCCGCTTACAAGCTCTACTACAGTAGCAATCAAGCAGCCAAGCAAAAATAAACAAATGTCGCTTAGCACAATACCTGCAGAATCAAGAGATTTTACCATTGCAAAGACGGCTACCACACCAAATCCATATACGGGGCAAAGTGGTCCATTCAAAAAACCTCTGTTTATAATCTGCCCCCACGAGGCAGCATGATATACAACCTCCACAATCCACCCGACAAAAGAATAAATGACAAAATACCATAAAATTTCAAAATAAGTCATACCACAAATCATGATTTTGCACCCTCCATACAACCCCAACAATCAAAATCATTATAGCCTTCACATCAAGCCGTCACAATTAGACTGCCTAGACCACCAAAAACCTTTACGAAAACGTCTATCGTAAAGCTTCATGATAAGAGACTTTCCAACCTTAGAAACTACGATAGTGCCCACCACACCAATCGATGCTGTAATGAGCTTACTTCTTCTATTTTCTCTGAGGGCAAGCTCTCTGCCCATTGAAATTCTGGCTTCTAGCTGGCGCTGTCTTATATCGAGCTCCGCAGCATAATCACTATACTTCTCAGACATCTCTGTAAGCAGTCTTTGATTTTGTTCTATTTTTTCACATAAATTTCTAAATTCACGCTTCAATTCGTCAAAATTCATTACGCCCTCCTCAATTGAAGAGAGCTTTTTTGACATGCCTTCAAGCTTCTCAATCTCAGCTGCAATTTCATCAATCTTAGCAAGCCTCTCTGATGCACCTTCAAGCTTCTCAGTCTCAGCCGCAATTTTATCAATCTTAGCAAGCCTCTCTGATGCACCTTCAAGCTTCTCAATCTCAGCCGCAATTTCATCAATCTTATTGAGTTTCTCCGACAGCTTTTCAATTCTGTTAAGTCGGCTTTCTATTTCACTATAATGAGAAGCCTTAGCGTCTGCGCTATTTTCTTTTGGAATATTTTTCGAGCTTTCAGACGAACCTGTAGAATGATTTTTTTGGTCATTATTAACTGCTGCATCAATATTTGCCTCAGCAGATGGCTTTTTTGATTTGGCAATTTTAGCTGGTTTACCAGCTTTGCCAGATCTTGCAGCAGCTGCTTTGACAGAAGCAGGCTTTCTTCTTAATTCAATCAGAATATCGACAGCCTCGTCATCCAGACACAGCTTTCCACCAATTTTCGAGATATGTCCCTCCAATTGATTTTTTCTGCGGTTAACAAGACTTCTCGCAGCCTCGTAAGACATATCAAGTACTGAAGAAAGTTCCCTTATGGTCATCATGATAATTTCTCCTAAAAATAAGCTTCAAACATTTATTCAATCTAATTTTTTGTCTATTTTTTCACATGCAAAACAATTATTTCAACTTCAATGCTTTACCAAACATATTTACCGCATATATTTGCCACACATATTTACCACACATATTTACCACACATATTTACCACACATATTTACCACACATATTTAC
>CAVJDC010000199.1:0-2629 GCA_963648085.1 Anaerovoracaceae bacterium | reverse complement strand
ATAACATCCCTTCCCTCGGACAATTTTTTTATCACTGGTGCCTTAGGAGTGCCATAATACTTTTCATGAACAAATGCATATTCAAGAAAGCCATCATTTTCTATATCTTTTTCAAATTTTTCCTTTGATAAGAAATGATATGTCACACCATCAACATCCTCAGATCTCGGCGGTCTCGTAGTAGCGGATACCGAAAAATATATATCTGGATTGTCTTTTAATACTCTTTTTACAATCGTACCCTTGCCAACTCCGGAAGGGCCTGATATTACAAATAATTTTGGATTATTCAATATTTTGCACCTGCTCTCTTATCTTTTCGATCTCGCTCTTAATTTCGAGCATGTGTCCGGTAGTTTCTATGTCATTTGATTTTGATCCAATAGTATTTGCTTCTCTATTCATCTCCTGAACAAGAAAATCGAGCTTTTTTCCCTCAGATCTTGTGTTGTCTGAGATGATAGCACGCAGCTGGGAAATATGACTTTTTAGCCTTACTGTCTCTTCTGTGACATTTACCTTATCAGCAAATACAGCAGCTTCCACAAGAATGCGTTCCTCGGCGATTGGGATACTTCCTCCGATGAGTTCCTCAATGCGAGCCTTAAGCTTTTTCGTATGCTCACTGACAATTCCAGGTGCTCTCTTTTCTATCTCCTTTACATGATTTTCTATAATATCTGCTCTAAGAAGAATATCTGATGCAAGCTTTTCACCTTCCGCAATTCTCATCTGTGTATGCTTCTGTGCTGCCTTTGAGGCTGCTGAAACAAATATAGCTGTAAGCTTTTCTTCATCCTCTACAGTCGGAACTGCCTTCAAAATATCTGGCAGTGAAGATATATATTCCAGACTGACATTCTCCTCCATACCAAGAATGTCCTTAAGCCTCGTAAGCGCATTGAAATATTGACGTGCAAGAGCTTCATTCAGATTTATAGAAACCTCACTGTCATCTACATTTTCAACAAATATCGAAGCCTCAACCTTTCCGCGACGAATTTCATTTTTAATAGCATTTTTAATAGCATCCTCTGCAAATGAATATTTTCGAGGCATCCTAACTGTGATATCACAATAGCGATGATTTACTGATTTTATCTCGACAGTGATATTCCTTTTCTCATCAGAATATTCATATCTGCCGAAGCCAGTCATGCTTCTGATCATGTACACATCTCCCCTTCGCATACGTTCTTTAATAAAATAATAACCACAAAGTCATACGAATGTGGTATCATTAATAATCGTAAAAAAGTTTCACGGAACTACAGTAAATTTTTCTTTTGACTGATTTTTCCGTTTCTTATCATTATATAAAATTAAATGGATGTTTTCAACATCTGAAATGATTAATAGCTTGACAATTTAAGTTTTTTAAAATACATAGGAGGTTTCATTATGGCTTTTGACGGATTGGTGACATCGGCAATTGCCCGCGAGCTTTCATCAAAGCTTACTGGATGCAAAATTGAAAAGGTTTATCAGCCGTCTGCTGACGAGATTTTTCTTTTGATCCGTGGCGGTGGCGAAAAATACAGACTTTATATTTCTGCAAATACATCACATGCAGGTATATATCTCACGTCCGAAAAAAGTCTAAATCCGCAGAATCCTCCAGCTTTTTGCATGCTTCTTAGAAAGCACCTTCAGTCAGCTAGAATAAAAGAAATTCGTCAGATTGATTCAGAGAGAATAATAGAAATCTACACAGACGCCACAAACGAGCTCGGTTTCGATGTCAAGCATAAGCTTATTATAGAGATAATGGGCAAACACAGCAACATTCTTCTTATTGATCTTGAGAGTGGCAGAATTCTCGATTGTATAAAAAGGATTTCAGGTGACGTCAACAGATATCGCCAGACACTTCCTGGACTGCCTTATGTCGCGCCTCCTTCACAAAACAAACTGCCATATTTTGGCCTTGACTATAATGAATTCAAAAAACTTTATACTGAAAATGGTTTCGAAAAAGATCCTGAAAAAGCACTCGTGAAAACGGTTATGGGGATAAGTCCTCTTATATCATCCGAACTTGTGTACAGGGCAAAAAAATATTCTTCTGAAAATTCTGAAGGCATTTTGAGAAATAATTCGCATGACTATCCTTCATCATGCACAAATGATAGTTCTTCAGCAAGCTCAGACGATTATCTCTCTGCAAGCTCAGACGATTATTTTTCCTCAAATACAGAGGAATTAATGAAATCCATCTATGCTGAGCTTATGAAAATAGCTGAGGAAATCTCACGAGGTGACATTGCTCCTACTCTATACTCTAATACCGACGGCACACCTTGCGAATTTCATGCCATTAGCGTTCAGACACTTGCTTCAAGATTTATATCAACTGAATTTGACACAGTTAGTGAGGCTTGTGAAAAATATTATGAAGGCAGAGGATCATCAAATAGGATACGGCAAAAGGCTTCAAACATCAGAAAAACTGTTTCTTCAGCACTTGACAAGATGCTTCTAAAGAAACAGCGCTTATCAGAAGATTTGCTTCGTGCAGAAAATTCTGAGGATTATAGACTCTATGGCGAGCTGCTGACTGCAAGCCTTCATTCAGTAAAAGATGGCAGAAGCGAAGCTGAAGTTCTTAATTATTATACAGGTGAAATGC
>CAVJDC010000198.1:0-2655 GCA_963648085.1 Anaerovoracaceae bacterium | reverse complement strand
TAGCTGCAAGATTATGAGAATAGTTGTAAGGATAGCTGCAAGATTATAGGAATGCAGAAACATATGGAGATAAATCAAAATGGAAATAATTCGCAAGATTTTTGGCGAGCTGGAAAATAATTGCTATATAATATACGATAAAGCCAGCAATGAAGCTTATATTATAGACCCCGGTTATTTTCCCGAAAAAATAGCTGATATTATAAAGCGCAGACGATTCAATCTAAAAGGAATTCTGTGCACTCATTATCATTATGACCATACAGATGCATGCGAGAAACTAAGAAAGCTTCTCGATGCCAAAATTTTCATGTCAAAGCGTGACTCAAAAAGATATAAAGGACATGTAGACGGATTTCTTCGGGATGGTGACATCATTACTCTTGGTGAAGAAAGAATGGAAGTCATTGCCACCCCTGGACATACAAGCGGCAGCATCTCAATCATATGCAATGCGTCAAAGTGCATTTTCACAGGTGATACTTTATTTCCGACTGATACTGGATATGTGATTTTTGAAACAGGTTCCGCAGATGATATGGAAAAGTCTGTAAAAAAACTCGACTCGCTTCTCACAGATGATTTTATGATCTGGCCTGGTCACGAAGAAAATGTAGATATGCATTTTGTGAGAAAACACAACAAAGATTATATAGAATATCTAAAGGGAATCCATCCAGAGCATACGACAATGGATCCGTCTGAATTAAAATAATTTCAGCACGAGAGCTGACATGATTATGTCGGTTCTCGTGCTATTTTTGTACTTTTTTGCAGACTCGACGTGCTCTGCTGCACCTTAATAATTATCGTGCGTCATTTTCTTTAGAAGCTGTTTTTTTCTTATTGAGTTCTTCGCGCTTCATCCTCAGTTCATCCCGCTGAGAGTTTTCAAGCTTTTCCTGACTCATTTCTTCTGCAGTCTGTCTTTTTTTCTGTTCCGCTTGCTGTGCTTTCTTAACCTTAGCTTGCTTAATTTTTTCTTGTTCAGCCTTCTTAATTTTCTTTTGCTCAGCCTGTTTTGCTTTCTTTAGCTTAGTTTGCACAATCTTCTCTTGCGCAGCCTTCTTCGCGTTCTTTGCCTCAGCCTGCTTATTCTTATTCATCTCAGTCTTTTTGTCATTTTTTACATCAGGCTTCGCATCCTTAGCTAAATCTTTGTTTGAAGGCTCATGCGCTGCTGCCTTTGAAGCTGTTTTTTTGTTATGCTTTGAATCTGCTGCTATCTCAGCTTCAGAAGCAGTTATTTTCTCTGCTTCCTGCTTGGCTCTTATCTTTGCAAGCTCTTCTTCGACAAGAATGCGATATGAAACCTTACCCACAAGTGTCGTCGGCAATTCAGCTCTAAATTCAATTTCCTCAGGCATCGCATAAAGAGCAATATGCTTTTTGCAATAATCGATGATAGTCCGCCTTGTCTCTTCAGATGGTTCTGCTCCCGCAGCAAGTGTAACAAATGCCTTCACCTTTTCCATGCGGTATGCGTCTGGAACGCCTATCACGCAGCTCATCTGAACGATATCTAAGGAGTCAAGAACATTTTCTATCTGCCCTGGATAAATATTATATCCAGAAGAAACAATCATCCTCTTTGCACGACCCTTAAAATATATAAATCCCTGTTCATCCATATATCCAAGGTCACCAGTATACACCCATCTAAGTCCGTCAGAATGCTCTCTGATAGTCTTAGATGTCTCTTCAGGATTATTCATATAGCCCATCATAACTGTAGGCCCAGCAAGAAGGATTTCACCCTCTTCGCCATATGGCAGCTCTTCATCAGTATCAGGCTTTACAATCTTTATATACGTGTCTGGAAACGGAAGGCCTATACTTCCTTCTCTAAAAAGCGTCGGCGGCGTAAGACAGCAAGCCGTGACAGTTTCTGTCGTCCCATATCCCTCTCTTACCTGAATGACCGCATGATGATCATACAGGAATTTGTCAAATTTCTTTTTAAGCTCTACTGAAAGAGAATCGCCGCCTGAAAATACACCCTTAAGGCAGCTCAAATCTGTGCCTTTCATGCTAGGAAGCCTAAGAAGTGCTTCATAAAGAGTCGGAACGCCTGCTATAAAGTTGCAGCGATATTTCACGATTTGTTTTGCATAGCTTTTTGCCGTGAATCTAGGAATAAGAATACATCTTCCTCCCTGTGAAAGCATAGTATGAATGCATACACCAAGACCAAAGCCGTGAAAAAGAGGCATCGCAGCAAGCATCTTGTCTCCAGGTCTAAACATAGGATTTGTGGCTATTACCTGCTGGCCGAGAGCATTGAAATTTTTGTTTGTAAGTACGATTCCTTTGGACTTTCCTGTAGTCCCGCCAGAATAAAGTATAACTGCTGGATCTTCTGCGTTTCTTTCAACCTTATAATTGTAGAAGCACGATTTGCTCATATCCATGAAGCTTTTCCACATTATAACTGGAGCATCTTTTGGAATACGCTTTATCTTGCGTCCTTCTGTGAGCATATATCCAGCTTTTATAGGCTTTGAAAGTGCATCCTTTACACTAGCGATAATGATGTTTATAACACTTGTATTTTTTCTGATATTCTCGAATTTATTGTAGAATTGATCAAGTGTGATTGCAGTGACACTTTGAGATTCGTTTAGATAAAATTCGATTTCACTTTCAGCTGAAAGC
>CAVJDC010000197.1:0-2668 GCA_963648085.1 Anaerovoracaceae bacterium | reverse complement strand
CCAAATTGAGGACCACCGGCTTGTCCGCCTGCTTCAGCACCGCCAAATTGAGGACCGCCAGCTTGTACGCCTGCTTGTACACCTACTTCAGCACCACAAGATGTACATTTCAAAGCACCATCAGGAATTTTACTGCCACAATTTTTACAAAACATATTATATACCTCCTTTAAATTTATCACTTTCCACGGCAATTACCATGAAATACTTACCTCTATCTTATGCTATATCCAATAAATGCCTTATCAACTGTATATACATTGTCCGCTTATCGTCCACCTCATAAGCATATTCATGTATTTCTATCTGCTGAAGACTATTTTTTCAGTCCTCTAAAAACAAATTCGGTTTTTATAAATCTTTCTTCTGGCTTAATAGTAATGCTTTTGTAATCATCATCAATTATTGAGAATCTGATTTCATCTGCAAGTGATGAAATTTTAAAAAAGGCTGATCTTCTAAACTCCTTATACCATGAGAATGCTGCACTTATACTATAAACCGATGTCGTATCTTCATCAGTATCTATTTCAAATCCAATCTCACGGTTGTCATCGCTGTCTACGCCAAATTTAAGAAGATCGTCGTAAATGCATGCAAGCCTTTCTAGATGGGCCTCCGATACCATATCTACAGTCATGTCTGAATCATGCATATCTTCAAATATATGATGCATTTCATTCTTCCATACTGAAATCCTCTCTTCAAAATCATCTTCACCGAGTCCATTTTCAGCAATCATTTTGATCGCATCCTCGTCTAAGTCTATCATGTCCGGTGCTATATCGTTCACAATATTCATAAGAACATTAAAAAAACGTTCCGAAGCAGACATTTCAGACATGTCAAGTGCTTTAAGATCATCACCGATGCAGTCACCATCAATGCATTCATCTTCGATGCAATCATCTTCGATGCAATCATCTTCGATATAATCATCTTCGATATAACCTTTATCATCAATGCAATCTTCATCATCTAAGAAAAAATCCTCATTATAAAAATCATCATCATCGAAATCATCGTCATCGAAATAAGAATCATTGACATCATCAAAAATGTCCATATAAATCTGTAAATCCTCATCATTAGAGTCCAGACTTTTTTTAAATGTATCATTTGCAGCTGTATGATCAGTCACTTTATCTTTAAAATCTATATCTTCCGAAAGCGGATTCCTTTTTATTTTCCAAAACATGCCCGGCTCCATACAAGGCATAAGTGTTCCTTCATCATTTAAATTAAATCCACCGTCATCAATAGAATTTGCAAAATTCTTTTCAAAAATCTCTTCCTCTGACACTATATTCCCATGTTCATCCTGCAGAGTCGCTATATCCCTGAAAACTATATCAAGACTTATCTCTCCTTTGTCGATGACAAAGTGTACAGCCTGCGCACTTTCTGCAAGTCTTACCATGTCCTCTGGATTCGTAAAAACGAGCTTCTCGCCTTCCAATACAATATCGCCCCTAGTCTTGAAGCCTTCGCCGATCTCGTACTTTATCTTAGCGCCTGATTGTTTAGCATTGCTTGAAAATATTGCAAACGCATCTTTCATAGGTTTCATTTTTTCTGAATCATATACAGCAGTATAATTATGAAATCCCACGATCTGAGGCAAATTATCTTTTATAGTCTCTATAAGCTGAGTCCGCACCTCATCAGGAAGCTCCTCAAATGGAACAAGTCTCGCATTTTCTGGAATTTCATCATTTTCTATCATAGTCACAGTTGGTTCACCCGACATATTGACAAAAGGCTGTGGTAGTCCTGCCACTCCAGCACCCGAACCGATTTGAGAAACTTCTGGTGTAGAAGCATATACTCTTATCTCAGCTATTCCTGGAATTTTGGGCAGCCCTTCAATTATACCATCTCCGTCTTTATATAAAGGATCCATCAAAAAATCTGCTGTTTTCTGATCTTGCATAAGATCCATCATTTCTTGTTCATCCGCAGCAGATATTTCGTCTTCGAAAATGTCCTCCTCAGATATCAATATTCTGTGATATTTCATCTCATTCTGTCTCCATTCATTCACCTCAGCTTGCAGCAGCTTATTTGTGTGAAGAGTGCTCCCAAATAAGCCTATTTTAAGAGAATAAACTCTTTTTTCTGCATCTTGTCTGCTGCTAAAGCCTCGTAAAAAGCTTCATGACATATCTAATCTAATCAAATGCTTTTATCAGCAGACACATTTTTTGACATGTCTTTTCAAAGTTTTATCCAAAGATCACTTTTTGAAGTGCCTTTTCGAAGTTTTTTATCAAAAGATCACTTTCTGACATGCCTCTTTGAAAATCTATTATTGGCTCATTTTTACCAGCGCAATAATTTCCTCAACGCACTTATCAACACCATAAGTAGATGTGCAGATCATTCTGTCATAGCTGTGCCTGTCAGCCCATGCGCGGCCAGTAGTATACTCATAGCTTGTTTTTCTTTGCTTATCCATAGCTTCGATCTTCTTTGCAGCTTCTTCAGGTGTACAGCCATCCTTTTTGCATATCCTGTCAATTCTAAAGTCTATATCTGCATAAAAGAAGAGATGCAGCGCATTTTCATGATCTCTCAAATAATAATCTGCTCTTCTTCCAGCAATTACAAAATTTCCTTCCTCTGCAAGCTTTTCTATAAATCTGCCCTGCTCACTGAAGATATAATT
>CAVJDC010000196.1:0-2695 GCA_963648085.1 Anaerovoracaceae bacterium | reverse complement strand
CGTCCTGACATCATCACTCTGTTGATTTCGCACTGACATCCTCACTCTGTTGATTTCGCCCTTGCATTCTCACTCTGTTGATTTCGCACTGACATTTTCACTCTCTGCCGCTTTTGTTTCTTTGCTTGAGCCCCGCTGCCTTCACATCGTTACTTTCTACAGTTCTCTGCGACCCTCCATAGCCTTTGACAGTGTAATCTCATCTGCATACTCAAGATCTCCTCCGACAGGTATGCCATGTGCAATTCTGCTAACCTTTATCCCAGCTGGTTTTATAAGACGTGCTGCGTACATTGCAGTAGCCTCACCCTCGATAGTAGGATTTGTGGCTATGATTACTTCCTTTACTTCACTTTGCTGCAATCTGAGAATGAGCTGCTTGAGATTTATATCCTCTGGCCCGATTCCATCCATCGGCGAAATGACGCCATTTAGCACATGATACATTCCGTTGTACTCTCTCATACGCTCAACGGCAGAAACATCTCTCGGGTTTTCAACCACGCATATCACACTCTTGTCGCGCTTATCGTCCGAACAAATCTCACAAGGATCCTTATCTGTAAGATTTCCACAAACCGAACAATAATGCATGCTTTGTTTGGCATTTGTAATGGCCGATGCGAGGCTTCCCGCTTCACGATCATCCATCGCAAGAATATGAAATGCCAGGCGCTGTGCACTTTTCCCACCTATTCCAGGAAGCTTCGAAAGCTCCTTTATCAGATTTGCCAGTGGCTTTGCATATTGAGCCATAATAAGATTATTCCCTAAAACAGGCCAGGAATATTGATTCCGCCTGTAACCTTTCCCATTTCACTTTCACTAATTTCATCAATCTGACGCATAGCTTCATTTACAGCAACCACGATAAGGTCCTGAAGCATTTCAATATCGTCAGGATCTGCAGCTTCAGGTCTGATATTTACACTAACAAGCTCTTTTTTTCCATTTACTTTTACTGATACAGCACCACCGCCTGCAGAAGCTTCAATCTCCTTAGCTTCTATCGCATCCTGTGCAGCTTGCATACGCGCCTGCATAGCTTGAACCTGTGCGAGCTGACTTTGCATATTATTTTTCTTTCCTGCTGAAGGCTTCTTACCAGCTTTCATTCCTTTACCCATTGCTATTTTCCTCCGTTTGATTCATGTACAATTTCAGGCATCAAATGAAATTTTTCATTTATCTGTTCAGCCACATGCCTTGCCTGTAAACATGCGCTGCTTTCATCTATATATCCCCCATAATAGCTGCCATTTGTGCTGTTGCTGGCGACGCCATTTGGGATGCCGCTTGCAGTTCCATTTTCATTGCTGCCCATCGTACCATTTTGAACACCACTTGCATCACCATTTTGGCTGCTTACAGCACTATTTTGACCGCTGCTTATGGCACCATTTCGACCGCTGCTTGCGGCACCATTTTGACCGCTGCTTATGGCACCGTTTTGACCGCTGCTTATGGCACCATTTCGACCGCTGTTTATGGCACCATTTCGACCGCTGCTTGCGGCACCATTCTTACTGCTTACTGAGGCTGTCGTTCCGACGCTGTTTACATATCCATTTGCTATACCACTTGCCACATTTTGGCTGGCATGATTTCCCAAAGAAGACATCATTTTTGCAGCTAAAGCTGCATCATCCGAACTGCCTTTAACGATTGACAGATGAGAGCCATAGTACATTTCAAGCTTCTGCTCTATAAGCTCCTTCCCATTTTCAAATAAAGCCTTTTCTGTATGTAAGTCTTTTGTATGGACATATATACAGCCATCATTTATAAATAACGCCCTTGATCTAGTCTCAATACGTGTGAGGAGCATCTTTTCTGCAGCAGCCTTTTTCACTGCAGTCAGCCACAAATCCTGCAAGTCTTCATTTGACATAACAGGACTTTGTTCCGAGCTAGCACCCTGGCTCAAACTATCATCCTGTGCCAGTCTGCCGCCTTTACTCTCATCTTCGCCCGCACCGACGCCAATACCTGTTCCCAAACTTCCGACCGTTGCTGCCGCCGCACCAGCGTCAACATTTGTTCCCATGCTTCCTACCGATTCTGCCGCCGCACCAGCGTCAACATCTGTTCCCATGCTTCCGACCGTTGCTGCCGCCGCACCAGCGTCAACATCTGTTCCCATGCTTCCGATCGTTGCTGCCGCTCCTGCCCTCGCCAGAGCATCGGCATAAGTCTCCACAAAAGATGCTGCTTTGTCCTGTCTAAATCTAAATTGATCTTCCGATTCTTGAGGAAGTGCAAGTCTTACTGCACACATTTCAAGCAAAACTCTTGAATTTTCCGTTGTTCTTGAATTTCCAATAGTCTTTGTAAGTTCCGCAATGCCTCTATTTATGAACTCGCTCGTGACTTCACTTCCCTGAAGCCGCAGACGATTTATATTTTCTTCCGACATTTCAAGAGCCTTTGCTGGATCAGCCGAAAATTTTGCAAGCAGCAAATTTCTAAAGTGACCAAGCCATTGTCTAAGCAAATCCTTTGCATCCACCCCGCTTCTGAGCATCCTGTCTATTGCCAGTAAAGCTTCAGAAATTTGGCCTTCCATCACTCTGGCCGTAAGATCCATAAGAGCACTTCTTCCAGCTATGCCTATTATCTCATTTACTTCTTTTTCGAGTATAATGGTATCATTTGAGAACATGCATTGTTCCAAGATACTCAAGCTGTCACGTAC
>CAVJDC010000195.1:0-2702 GCA_963648085.1 Anaerovoracaceae bacterium | reverse complement strand
CGCATCGACATCAAATCAGACATATGCTAATTGTAAAATTTAAGTAAAATTTGTATTATAAAAATGTACAATTTGGGACTCGGTTGACATTCGAAAGTTGTTAAGCTAGAGTAAAATGTAGTTAGATGCGATAATAAATATTAAATGTATTTTCGATTGAGCGGTGCGATAATGGTTATTAAATGTGATGATGATTGCTAAATCTCGCTATGCGCAAGGGGTAAAAAATGATGAACAAAGAAATTTTCGAAGCAAACAAAAGAATCATAAATGATATAAGTGACGGAAAGGAAATTGCTTGGAGGAATCCTTATTTTCTCCCTTTTGATTTCACAAAAGGAATTTGCGAGCTTGTAGTGTCTGACGACGACATCAAAGATGCCGAGGAGAGGCTTCGCAGATTTGCACCATTTATAAGGAAGCAATTTCCAGAAACCGAGAAAACCAATGGGTTAATAGAATCTCCGCTTGTGGATATTTCCAGCATGCAAAATGAGCTTGAAAAGCAATATAACTGCACTATACCAGGCAGGCTTATGCTGAAAAAAGACAGCCATCTCGCGATAGCAGGGTCTGTCAAGGCTAGAGGCGGCATCTATGAGGTTCTAAAGCATGCAGAGGATTTGGCACTTGAAAATGGGATGATTACAAGGGATGAGTCTTACGAAAAATTTGCAGATGAAGAGATGAAAAGATTCTTAAGCAAGTATACCGTCCAAGTTGGTTCTACTGGGAATCTTGGATTGTCTATCGGCATAATAAGTGCAGCGCTTGGTTTTCATGTCATAGTACATATGTCAGCAGATGCAAAGCAGTGGAAGAAGGATCTTCTTAGGAGCAAGGGCGTCGATGTCAGGGAATATGATGATGACTATTCAAGGGCAGTTGCTGAAGGCAGGAGGATTTCTGATACTGACGAAATGAGTTATTTTGTAGATGATGAGAAATCAATCAATCTATTTCTTGGATATGCTGTCGCAGCAAGCAGACTCAAGCATCAGCTCGAAGAAAAATCCATAATCGTTGATGACAAGCATCCACTTATCGTATATATTCCCGCTGGCGTAGGCGGAGCCCCTGGCGGAGTAACTTATGGACTAAAGCGCATATATGGTGACAATGTACATTGTTTCTTTACTGAGCCTACACAGTGTCCTTCAGTTCTTTTAGGGATAGCTACTCAAAAATTTGAGAAAGCAAATGTTCACGACTATGGCATCAGCGGAAAAACTGAGGCAGACGGCCTTGCCTGCGCTAGTCCTTCAAGCTTTGTAACGCGCATAATGACCAACTTATTGTCTGGCGAATTTACTGTAGATGATTTTAGACTTTATGATTTCCTTCGAATTCTTTATTCTACTGAAAATGAGCAGATAGAACCATCTAGCTGCGCTGCATTTATCGGTCCGGTGCAGCTTTGCAAAAATGAAGAATCCAGAAAATATTGTAACGACAACGGCCTTACAGAGGAAATTCTAAAAAATGCCGCACACATCTGCTGGGCTACTGGCGGAAGCCTCGTCCCAGAAGATATCCGCAAGGAATATCTTGAATCATGAAATAATTAAAGAGCCACACTAACGTCCTTTGAACGCTAGCGCGGCTCTCTTTTTTGTGACCTTATCACAATAAACCCCGAGCATCCAGGCAGTCCTCAAAGAACCGCCCGAACACTCGGAATCGCATTGATTTAAGATTTATTTAACTAACCCACTCATCTGGCTGCTCTCAATTCTCTTCTCAGTTCTGATATCGATAAATAAACCTACTTCTTATAACGATAAATAAACCTACTTCTTATAACGATAAATAAACGTCACTACCTGCGCTCTCGTGCATTTGACCTCCGGTGCGAAAGTTGAAGCAGACGTGCCTGCAGTAATGCCCTTACTTACCGCCCAATTCACTGCATCATAATAATATGCATCTGACGAAACATCGCTGAAGCTTAAGCTTTTCTTGCCATATACCTTCGGCGAGCCCGCCATTCTCCATAGGAAAGTAACCATCTGAGCTCTGCTAACTTGAGAGAGCGATCCAAACGACCTATCAGTCATGCCCTTGGTAATGTCCTTGCTGCATGCCCAGCGAACGGCCATCTCGTAATATGAATCCGCTGTCACGTCAACAAATGGCATCTTGTAGTTTACTTTTTTTTCTCCAGCTGCACGCCACAGGAATGTCACTGCCTGAGCTCTGTTTGTGATTCTGCTAGGATTAAAATGCGTTTTGTCTGTGCCTGTTGCTATTTTATTTTTATATGCCCACTGAACTGCGTCGTAGAAATAATCTCCCTTTGTGACATCAGCAAATGAACCTGAAGAATTTACAGAATTCTTTCCGGTCTCTTCGAATGCTGCTTCTACTGTCACGTCCGCTGCAGGCATCGTGAACGAATATTTGCTGCCATCCGTAACAGTCTTGAGTTTAACCGACTTGCCATTTACAGTCTTGACCGTCAGGCTTTTAAGCTTGTAACCATTATTCGCTTTTACAGTCAGCTTTACCGTATCGCCTTCTTTTGCATTAACAGCTGATGCAGAAATTGTACCACTTGCTGCCTTCTTTGGAAGTGTAACTGCATATGTTTTTCCAGCATTTTCCTGTTTTTTAGCAGCAACTTCTGACTTAGTCCCATCACTGCACACAGTCCCGGCATACGAAAATAGATTAGAAGATAAGAGATTAAGATTCAAAGCGGG
>CAVJDC010000194.1:0-2708 GCA_963648085.1 Anaerovoracaceae bacterium | reverse complement strand
TTTATATCCTGCTCATGATAATTTCTAAAATCATGAATATGAAGCTTTTCAAAATACATGGAATCTATTCTTTTCTACAAAATCATATACTACGAGATTCTTACTGGAAGAACCATATATATATAATCATCATTTTGGGCAGATTTTAGTATGCAAGGTGATATAGCATTTGTTATGCAAAATATAATTTCATCCTCATCAAATACTTTCGCACCCTCTAAAAGATATTTTGAGTTGAAGCCAATTTCAATATCATCGCCTGTTTTAGAAATTCCAATTATTTCTTCCACAGTACCATGATCTGAATCAGAAGAAAGCTTCATGATGTCTCCGTTTATATTTACACGAACAAGATTATTTTTTCCTTCTTTTACCATAAGTGAAGTTCTATCCAAACTTTCTATGAAAGATGATCTGTTAATTGTCACTTCAGTATTAAAGTTCTTTGGTATGAGATCACGATAATTTAAGAATCTCCCTTGTACGAGACGCATAATGATTATACTGTCTTCCATTCTTATAACAGCTTTGTTTTCATCAAATACAAGCTCTATTTTTTCTTCGCCATCATCACCTTCAGTCATCAGACTGCTTAACTTAGTCATGGTCATTGCAGGAACTATGATGGAAGCCTCTTGGTCATCTCCTGTAATTTCCTTAGCATAAGCAAGCCTAAAACCATCAAGAGCTGCCATATTTATACAGCCATCCTTAACCTCAAGGAATGTTCCTATGATGACTCCCTTTGATTCGTCATTACTAGCAGCAAAAGAAGTCTTTTTTATCATATTTTTAAAGACTTCTTTATCTATCGAAACCTTATTTTCGCCATTCGTATCACCTATCTCAGGATACTCATCTGCCTGCAGCCCTACAATTTGGAATTTTCCTGTATTGCTTTTTATAGAAACTACATTGTTTGAATCGTCTACTGAAATAGTAATACTACCGGATGGCAGTTTTCTGATGATTTCGGAAAACAAATTGGCAGGAACAACTAGCTTCCCTTCCTCTGCATAATCTGTCATAATACTTTTTTGAATTGTGAGATCCCTGTTTGAAGAAGTAATTCTTAGCATTCCATCAGATTCAACCTCTAGAAGAAATCCCTTAAGTATTGGGAGAGTAGTCTTCGAGGAAGATGCTGCTGATACAAATGAAAGTGCTTTGCTTAAAGTGTGCTGATCAATTGAAAATTTCATAATTTATGTACTCCATTATTATCTAAATTATCATCTAATTAAAAATATTATTGTAAATGCATTTCCTGATATACGGTCTTTGTAAAGAGATGTCGATGCAAACCATACATCAGGCAGTTATGCTGTGCAAATCTCATCTTGTCTTATTCTTAATATAAATATATATAGTATTAATAATAGTAGGTCCTGTGGATTGTGTGGATATATTACCAAAATGGCTTAGTAACAGTATCTGCAGGACAAATTTTATCCACTTTTTGCGTGGATAAATGTGTGGATAAGTTATATAAGCATGTGGATAATATGTGGATAACTTATCATGCAATTATTAATGTGCGAATATCAATATTTTATATTAAGATTTTATGTTGTGACGCAGCTCTGAAATAGTCTTTCTAAAATGTTCGTCCTCTGCAATCATTGCTGAGATTTTTTCGCAAGCATGCATCACTGTAGTATGATCGCGCTTCCCAAAATGCTCTCCTATCTTTGGAAGTGAAAGTCCAGTCATATCTCTGCAAAGGTACATAGCAATCTGTCTAGGTGTAGCAAGTGTCTTTGTGCGCTTTTTAGATTCTATATCAGATACGGTAATATCAAAATAAGAGCAAACAGCAGTTTTGATACTTTCTGCTGTGATCTCAACCGAAGATATTTTAGAGAATCCTGGTATACATTCCTTGACGGACTCTATAGTAGGAGTTTCATTTGTCATGATAGTTTGCATAAGAACTGCATTTAGAGTACCTCGTAGTTCTCTTACATTTGAAGTGCTATTTTCCGCTATAAAATTTATGACTTCATTTGGTATATCAATGCCATTGATACCGTCTGATTCGATAATCTTCATGATGATAGCAATTCTTGTTTCGAGATCAGGCGGCTGAATATCAATATTAAGGCCTCCCTGAAATCTGCTTGTGAGCCTTGAATCGATATTTTTTATCTCACTAGGAGGGCGGTCACTGCACAAAATAATCTGCTTTTTCAGTCGGTGGAGCTCTTCAAAGGTATGGAAAAATTCTTCTTGTGTACCCTGCTTACTTTCGATAAATTGTATATCATCAACCATAAGAACATCGCTATTTCTGTAAATATTTCTGAAATATTCCTGAGTACCTATTCTTATAGAATAAATAAAATCATTTGTAAATTTTTCAGAAGATACATAGACAATCCTTTTTGATGGATCATTCTTTTTTATGTGCCGGCCTATCGCACACATAAGATGAGTCTTTCCAACTCCAGAAGGACCATATAGAAAAAGAGGATTAAATGATATCCCAGGATTGTCAGCAATTTGAAGAGAAGCGTTGAATGCCAGCTGATTTGTAGGACCTACAACAAAATTTTCAAATGTGTAATCTTGGTTAAATTCAAATTCATCTAATGGAGCTGAATCTGGACTATTATTTAAATTTTTTAAATTGTCATTGCTTGCGGTATATTGTGTATTTTCATTATTTTTTAAACTCACGTCCTCCTGGTCAATCACCTGTATAGAGA
>CAVJDC010000193.1:1083-2720 GCA_963648085.1 Anaerovoracaceae bacterium | reverse complement strand
GGTGATTCTGTAGTTTATCTCTACTCAAGGGAGCAGGGAGCAGGTATCGGCTCTCACGGCAATGAAGGAAAGGCTAATGGTTCAATCACTTTCGGTGAGGAAAATGGTTCTGGGCCTATAGTCTTCATGAAGAATTCTAAGCAGGGCGCTGGCATCGGAAATGGTGCAAATACAAGTGAGACGCCAGGAGATATCAGATTTCTGAGTGGTATATACAACTTCATCGCAGTTTCGAGAGCTGCTATGATCAGTGGCTCCGCAGGCTCGAACAGTGAGGGTGCAGGAAATGTATATATATCTCCAAATGTATCTATGCGTATAAATGTAGATTATACAGGTGCAGCAATCGGCGGCGGCGGCTATGCATCAGGCAACGACAAGGGCGGCGGAAATGCATATTTTGAAGGCGGCTCTGTGGCAGTATTTGAAGACTACAACTCAAGCTCAAACAATGCTGATGGTTCAGGATTTACAGGTTATTCTGATACGATGATCACTGCTACTAAGCTAAATAATGAAGACCAAAAAAAGGTCACCTATCCTTTGATTTTCAACACGGAAGACCTTCCTGCAGCTAGTTATACTATGCAGAATTATGATTACCTTACATACGACAAGTGGGATGCAGCAAATAAGTGCTGGACTACAGTAAAGTCGGGTGAAGGAGATCCAGTTCAACTTAGATACTATAATGTGTTTAGAGAAGACGGAAGTCTGCTGTATTCCGGTCCGGAGCATGCATATTTCTATGTAAATGAAACACTTTACAAGACAGAGCAGAATGAGATCTCTACTACATATTCAAATTGGAAGCTTCATAGCATGCAGGCTACACCTGCTACAAATCCATATCTGTATTTCTTCCTTCCGGGAGAGGATCAGACATTGACATTTAGTGCCAATGAATCGCTTGACAGCGATGACGATAAACAAATAAGCTTCAAGTTCACACATGGTGATACATTTACACACTATAGTCCGGACGGAAAAACAACTACAAAGTCTGTGTCAAAAGGTGATGTATTTAATGCGCCAGATATGAGCAGCAATGGTACAGACTACGGTAAGTTCGACAAATGGGACACTTATTCATGGGTTAAGGTGGTTGACAATATGCCAACAGTTACAGGTGGGTCGACTGTAGTTGAAGGCGGAGAATATCAGATTGATGGTTCTCAGGATGGAGTCATCACGATAAATGCTGCGGATAAGGTCACTCTTGACGGTCAGGATACAGAATTTGACAACCTGAAGCTGAACATCACAGGCACAGGAACTGTAGTTTTGAAGAATGTCAAGTTCAAGGGCACAGGAACTCTTCTCGATGTAGATGAGAGCTGCAAGATCAAACTCGAAGGAACTTCGAGCTTTGATTCTACAGGAGCTGATACAGTTTCTATAGCAAAGGACAAGTCAGTAACTATCGATTCAAACGATGATACAGTAGGTGAGATTCACCAGACTTCAGGCATTCTTGAGGTGTCAGCAGGCATAGGTTATGCAGCTATAAGAGTAGAAGAAGGAGCAACATTTACTCAGGCGGGCGGCACAATCAAGGCTGTCAAGATCTGTGAAGATGTCAAGGATGACGTAGCTTCAGGTGACGAAGCAGGCGCTTCAGGTGACGAAGCAGGCGC
>CAVJDC010000193.1:0-1077 GCA_963648085.1 Anaerovoracaceae bacterium | reverse complement strand
TGACGAAGCAGGCGCTGCAGTTGCGGCAGCTTCAGCAACTGTGAAATTCACAGGCGGCGAATTTGCAGGGACTACAAATGGAGCAATCCCTGTGATCAAGGCTTCTGCTCTGAAGGTTGCTACGATTTATCCTGTAATATTTGCAGCTTCAGTCAACAATAAGTACGCGATCGAAGCTGTCACATATGAAATAGCAGGCGGTTCGATAAAGATAAAGACGAATAATTCAGAAAAATCTGCCACGTCTGACGGCATGAATCCTGCAGGCATCAAGGGCTTGACAGAATATGCCCCTTATCAATTTGATACAACTTCGCTCGGTCACGCAGCCACTACATTTACGATGTGGGACGGTGCTGCCACTAGTGCTGGCAACCGAGTATGCTATGGAGCTGGTCACTGGTTCAATGCATCGACAGATGGCAAGGCTCTTGCAGCTACAGGCACACGTCAAGTGTCGAAGGTAGATGCAGGATATACGTCCACGCAGCAGGGTGCTTGTGATCCTTATATCTATGTATGGCTCAAAATTTCGAACGATGAGGGTCTTATGTCCCATACTATAACTGTAAATGACGATCCGCAGGGTTCTATTACATGGAACTCTAACGAAAAAGTATGGACTAGCAAACTAGCTACATTTACAGCAACAGTTCAGACAGGGCAGGAAGCATTCTGGTCGTTTAAGGATGCATCTGGAAAATCGGCAGCTTCTGTAGAATGTGCAGCTGGTGATACAGTCACAGCGGTGCTGACATTTGATCCAAAAGAATATTCCCTTGCAGCAGATGGAGCGCGTTACTACTATAGCATGGGAGCGAGCACAAAGAGCTCGGCACTCACCCTTAAAGGCACTGAGACTAAGGATGGAAAGACTGTAAATACATACACGTTTAAGATGCCATCATATGCATGCTATGTAGGTGCGGAGCTTACACAGATTTCTAGCGGTCACACTCATGAATATGGTGAATGGACACAGTCAGGTGCTTCGTGGACAAGAAAATGTACTGGATGCAGCGAAGAAGAATCATTTGATATGGATCTCAAGGGAGCAGCAAGTGAAAACCTTACGGG
>CAVJDC010000192.1:0-2748 GCA_963648085.1 Anaerovoracaceae bacterium | reverse complement strand
CATTCCTTCCAAGCCACATTTTCGTTGGATTTACAACGTTTTTATATTTAATATACGCTGCGGACCATTTTTCATATTTGTATTGACAACCATCATTTTTTAGTTTATAATATAATCAAGTTAGAAAGAGTTGTCGGGTTACTCGTCCGATTCTTACTAACCAAAATAATCGATGTTTTTCATGGTTATTTTCCTTCTCAATTTTAAATTTTGCAGCACATGAATTTGCCAATGAAATGAAAACCCATTCACTTTCGTGAATGGGTTTTCATTTTCTATGATTTTTTATTTTCCAATTTTTGCTTCATGTCACGCTTTTAGCTGGCAACTATGCCCCAAATCACGCCTGTTCTTCTTTGCTTTGCCGCATGCCGCGCTTCTTCTTCTTTGCTTTGTCATAAGCCGCGCTTTTTCTTCTTTGCTTTGCCGCATGCCGCGCTTCTTCTTCTTTGCTTTGCCACAAGCCGCGCTTTTTCTTCTTTGCTTTGCCGCATGCTGTATCAAGAATTTACATGCGAGAGAATAAAGTCCCTCACTTCTTCTATATTCAGATCATCCGTACAAATTTCAATCGCTCCATCAGCCTTCCGCAGAGGATTAATCTTTCTGTTCATATCGTTTTCATCCCGCACTGCAAGATCTTTTTTTACGGATTCCAGATCAGTCTCTTCACCTTTTTCTTTTAATTCCAGAAGTCTGCGCTCTGCTCTCACATCTAAAGATGCATATATGTAAAATTTGTGGGATGCGCTAGGCAGGACATTTGTACCGATGTCTCTCCCATCCATTACAACACTCTTTTTTTCTGCAATCCTGCGTTGAATATCGACAAGTATGCTTCTGCATGCTGCTAGCTTTGAGATTTCTGAAGCAGCTGCTGATATCTCGAGTGTCCTGATTTTTCCATTTACATTTTCTCCATCAAGATAAATACAGCCGTCAGAAAAGTCTATATCGGTATTCCTCATCATAGTCTCTACTGCTTTCTCGTCAGCAATATCTACTCCTAAATTCACAGCCTTGAGAGCCGCCGCTCTGTACATAGCACCTGTGTCTATATATTCTATGCCAAGTGAACTTGCTACATTTTTGGCTGCTGTGCTCTTACCAGATCCGCTTGTGCCGTCTATAGCTATATTGATATGTTCCAACTCAAATTCCTTCTTTCCATGATTGCACAAAATGCTGCAGCCTGTTTCTATACATCGCCAGTTCTTTTTGGCAATCTAAATCCTTATCCTTGCAGCTTTATTTGTATTGCACACATTGTGTCTCTTTTGTAAGCTACTTTTTAAATTTGCCCACTGTTTTTCTCTTTTTCAGACGCTTTAAGTATGTCTGCTGTCTTTCTCTTTTCAGACGCTTTAAGTATGTCTGCTGTCTTTCTCCTATAAACTGCTTTGCTGCTAGCCATTTTACCTTGCTGCGTCACAGCAATACAATGCCTGCACACATTCTGCCTGTTTTGCCCTTATCTCTTCTATATGAGTAAAAAAGATCCTTTCTGCACGATGTGCATAAACCAGAAATCTCAATATTCTTTATGCCTGCTCTAAGAAGAAGCTTTTTATTTATATTTTTCAAGTTCAGGTGAAATTTTCCATTTTTGTCATCTATACAAAGTGCAGGATCATATTTCTTCTGATTAGCCAGATTTGAGATATCAAGACTTAAAGCGGTCTGATTTGGGGCATCAAGATTCAAGACAGCCTGATTTAAGACATCTGGACTTAAGGCAGCCTGATTTAAGACATCTGGACTTAAGGCAGCCTGATTTGGGGCATCTGGACTTAAAGCTGCCTGATTTGAAATATCTGGACTTAAAAGATCTTGATCTGAGGTATCTGGATTTAAAGTATCAAGACTCGAATTATCCAAATTTGCGGAAGTCAAATCTGAAGCATCTAAAAAAAATGACTCGCCATATTTTTCTTCAAATGCATCTTTTACATCCTCGCCAGTCTCAAAGCAGCACATATCGATTCCTGGCCCTATCACAGCATGGATATCGTCCATTCTGCTTCCAAACTCGGAGCACATAGCCTTTGCCGTAAGAGCAGCAATATCGGCATGCGTCCCGCGCCATCCAGCATGAACCAAACCTGCAGCATGCTGCACAGGATCATATAACCACACCGGTATACAATCAGCATGAAGGCTTGTGAGAATGACATTCTTTACATTTGTAATAGTAGCGTCTGTGGCAGGATAATAAAGAAGCCTTTCTTCTGAACAAGCTTCTACATCCTCGTGCTTGATGCATCTTATGCTATTTCCGTGAATCTGCTGAGGTCTAACTTCCGTATAAGCTTCATTTCCAAGTAAATCGAAAACTCTTTTTCTGTTTTCCTTTACACTGTCAATGTCATCACTAGTAGCAAATCCCATATTTAATGATTTAAATTCGTCCTTGCTTACTCCTCCATTTTTCGTTGTAAAAAAAGTCCTTACGGGATAATTGTCATCTAACGAGCTAATCACGGTATAAACTGGCGCCTTATGAATGCCTTTTTCTATTCTAAAGATTTCATTCTTATCTGTCATTTAGCTTTTCTATCTCCTTGATAAAGGTATCCACATCATCAAACTGTCTATATACAGAAGCAAATCTTACATAGGCTACTTCATCCAGATTCTTTAGATTCTCAAGTATGACCTCTCCTATAGTTGTGCTTGGAATCTCACGTTCCATCATATTTGTCAGGCCCTTTTCGATCTCATCAACTATGCGATCAATCTGCTCTGCAG
>CAVJDC010000191.1:0-2754 GCA_963648085.1 Anaerovoracaceae bacterium | reverse complement strand
GATTATGACAGCTACGAAAATGGTGCGGGCGGCACTGGATTTGGCGGCACTGGATTTGGCGGCACTGGATTTGGCGGCACTGGATACGGAGGTGCTTATGGCGGCACTTGGTATGGCGGTTCTAGCTCGAGTGGACAAGGAAGCAGCAATTCTGCATATGGAGGAAGCTCGACAGATTATGAAAGACTAATGGCTGCGGCTGCAAATTATATAAATGCCAGACATTTTCAAGAGGCTGTCACAGTTCTAGATACGATCGACGATCATACTGCACTGTGGAATTACATGTATGCTATTTCACAATATGGTCTTGGAAACAACATTCTCGCACTTAGATTTGCAAAAATTGCATCCAAGATGGAGCCGTCGAATTTTCAATATAGAAATCTTGTAAGGCAGCTAGAAAGCGGCAGTGCCCAGACGTATGACAGCTGGAGTGGTCAATATGGAGGCACAAGAGGAGACTCTAGATCTTGCTGCGGAGGATGCTCTGATCTCTGTATGGCAAATCTATGCCTAAATATGATGTGCTGCGATCCGTGCTTATGCTGTTGATTTTGAAAAATATAAAATAATGATGCATAATAATTTGGAATAATATTATTAAGATTCAAGATGCAAGATTCAAGATTCGAGATTCGAGATTCGAGATTCAAGATTCGAGATTCAAGATGCAAGATGCAAGATGCAAGATGCAAGAGGCAGGAGGCTTAGGTGCTTTCTGTCTCTTTTGGTTTGTATGTAGGAAAATATTGCAAAATGTGTTATTATAAAGGATATAGGGGATGCGTTCACGTCTGAAATATAGAGTAGTTGGAGTATTTGGCAAGGACAGCTGTTGGAAGCAGAGTGTGATGGCAGCTGATGAAAACAGATGGTGATGGCAGCTGATGAAAACAGATGGTGATGGCAGCTGTTGAAAGCGGAGTGTGATGGCAGTTGTTGAAAGCGGAGTGTGATGACAGCTGGTGAAGGCAGAGTGTGATGACAGCTGGTGAAAGCGGAGTGTGATGGCAGCTGGTAAAGATAGCTGACAAAATATATTACGGAGAGGATATGGCGGAAGAAATCAAAGAACAAATCAGAGAAGCGGCATTGAGACTCCTTGACAGGCAGGATTATACTGTAGCGGAGATAAGAAGAAAGCTGGTCAGAAAATCATATGCTTTAGACGAGGTTGATGAAGTACTTGCAGGTCTTGAAGAATGCAATCTTTTAGATGATTCCAGATATGCCTTTCTTTATACAGAATCAAAGCTGCACTCTGGAAAGGGACGGATGTATATTTCCTCGAAGCTTAAGGAAAAAGGAGTAGACGAGGATATTATAAAGGATGCACTGGAAAATCATGCTGGAAAGGATGTCGAAAAATTATATTGCTTGAAAAAAGCATTATCTATATGTGGTTTGTCGCAGAGATTTACCATTTCGGATGACGGGCAGATAGTGCCATCAGATGGTGCTGCATCGGCACTTGGGATGTCAGTGATGTCAGGTGATGCAGATGAAGTGGCTCTAGAAGAAAGAGTGACAGAAGTGTCTGGTAAGGAAGCGGCATTAAATGAGACGAGTACATATGCAGAGTGCGTGATGCCTGAAAATTTTGAAGAAATAGGATATGAAAAAGTAAATTATTTTGAGCCGGATGATGAGGTGATTGCCTCAGACAGAGCACTTGCATACAAGTATAGAGAAAAAGCAAAGGCAAAGCTTGCGAGAAGGCTTATTTCTGCCGGATATTCTGCAGGAATGGCATTCGATGCAGTTAAGAAGATAAGTGAATTGTAGAGAAAATTATGAGGAGGAAAAAATGAGTTCATGTGACAACAATTGTACATCTTGTGGCGAAAGCGCTACTTGCGGTGATTGCAATGATTGTGGTGAAAGCAGACAGGAAAGCCTGATTCAGCCATTAAATGACATGGCAAGCGTAAAGGATGTAATAGCTGTAGTCAGCGGAAAAGGCGGTGTAGGCAAATCGATGGTTACTTCGCTTATGTCTGTTATCATGCAGCGCAGAGGATATAGGACTGCGATTCTTGATGCTGATATTACGGGACCGTCTATTCCAAAGACATTCAAGATCACTGAAAAGGCAACGGGCAGCGACAATTATATCTTCCCTGTAGAGACTAAGACTGGAATCCAGATGATGTCTATCAATCTTCTTCTTGAGGAAGAGTCAGATCCTGTAGTGTGGCGTGGTCCAGTGATCGCAGGTGCTGTTCAGCAATTTTGGACAGATGTCATCTGGAAAGACGTAGAATATATGTTTGTAGATATGCCGCCGGGAACAGGTGACGTGCCTCTTACAGTATTTCAATCTCTTCCTATAAAGGGAATCATAGTTGTGACATCGCCTCAGGAGCTTGTGTCGATGATTGTTGAGAAAGCTGTCAAGATGGCAGAGCTCATGAATGTTCCGGTTCTGGGGATTGTAGAAAATATGTCATATTTTGAATGCCCGGATTGCGGTGGGAGACATAGTATATTTGGCGAGAGTCACATAGAGGAAATAGCTGAAAGATATGACATCAAAAATATTGCAAAGCTTCCTATCAATTCTAAACTTTCAGCAGCCGCTGACGCAGGTATGATCGAACTGTTTGAAGGCGACTGGCTAGATGAAATGGCTGATGCGATAGAAAAATTGCAGATGTGATTTCATGACAGCTTTGACGATGTGATGGAGAATCGACGGGGCTGATTCTCAGGCTGTGACGGTTGGTATGAAGGTAGTTGATCAGTGTATAT
>CAVJDC010000190.1:0-2812 GCA_963648085.1 Anaerovoracaceae bacterium | reverse complement strand
ATAAGTTGCCCGGTGAGTTCGCGAATATGGCGTATGATAAGTTGCCCGGTGAGTTTGCGAATGTGGTGTATGATAAGTTGCCCGGTGAGTTCGCGAATATGGCGTATGATAAGTTGCCCGGTGAGTTCGCGAATATGGCGTATGACAAGTTGCCCGGTGAGTTTCGAAGGGTTTGGCAAATGAATTGCAGGACGATGCTTCGTAGGTATGAGAGGACAGTTAAAAATGGGAAGCGAAAAGAATGAAAAGAAAAGTGATAAGAAAAGTGATAAGAATAATGATAGGAATAATGATAGAAATGTAAAGAATTCGAAAAGCAGATCGAATCACAATAGAATATATAAGCTTTCACTTTGTGCTATTCTCACAGCTATAGCGATGATTTTTTCGTATATCGAAGCAATACTTCCTTTTAATTTAGGCATTCCGGGCATAAAGCTGGGACTTTCGAATCTAGTAGTGATGATCGCAATTTATACAATAGGTGCGTCATATGCTTTTGCAGTAAATATGACGCGAATTCTCTTGTCAGGTCTTTTATTTGGAGGAGTTTCTGCTATGCTTTATTCGCTGGCTGGAGGTCTCTTAAGCTTTGCGGTGATGCTTCTCTTGAAAAAAATAGGGATTTTCAGCCAAATAGGAGTCAGCATGGCTGGCGGTACGGCACACAATATCGGACAGCTTACGGTTGCTGTTCTAGTGACTTCGACAGTGAAAATTTACTATTATATGCCAGTTCTTCTGATTTCAGGAATGATCACAGGGATTTTGCTGGGAATCATTTCTTCCATTCTTACGGAGAGGATGAAGGGGCTAGTGCACTGATACGTAACGTGATGATCCCTTCTTGACAGACGGCATTAAGTTTATCATTCAATGAGAAACTTTCTGGTCGATTAATATATGTCAATGCAGGATTGGCTAATTTTAAAATCCCCGGAGAAAAACGTGAAGAACCAACAGAAATGCATCCAGCTTGGATGACCAATCTGCCATCGTCATAGGAATATGCCGCCGTGCCTGTCTTGTGGCATAGTCCAGATACATGGTGACGATCTCGTTCAGTTCCTGGATCTCACCCTTGGATAAGTAATTCTTAGCAATCGACACATCAGCTTTCACGATTTTACCATCGGGAGCATTGTGCCACGAGGCCAAGCCCATGTGTTCTTTGGTATGGTCAGCCCGTGCCATAATGACTTCTGCGGCGGTATTGCCATGGACGGCATAGTGCATCTTATTCTGCACCGTAGCAAAGAAATCCTGTGTGATCTGGCTATCGAGGGAATAATCCACGGCGGTGGCATAGATGTCTGTGATTTTTTGATAGAAACGGCGCTCACTGGCACGAATTTCCTGAATCTCGGAAATCAGGTGTTCAAAATAGTCCTCATCAAAAAGCTGAGCGATTGCTTTTTGTGTCAGCCATACGTCATGATCCTGCACTCGGTCTGCTTGCCACAAAGGTCTGCAAGCAATGCTTGCAGATGCGGATGGGCTTCTTCGTGTCGGTCAGCATAAAGCTGAACATCATCTGTATCCCAAGCATAAGGGAGTGGAAATCCCATACAATCGTCGGCTTATCCAGTAAAGCAATACGGTAGGTCGGCGCATTGCCGCCAAAGGCTTCCATGCCCTGCTGCTTTATCCATTCATAAGGCTCGGCATATTCTCGCTGGAAGCTCATGTTGACTGCCATCGGCTTATCCGTCATAGTCATGGCAAGTGTCATCATCGCACGGTCATTCTGTATGTTCCACATGGATTCCACACCACGCTTGACCACATCCGGCTTGACGAAAGGAAAGAACAAATCAAGATAGTCCATTGTGTCCATGGATTTCTCAAGGATAAAATGATTTTTCGGCAGATATACCGCCTCATAATCCATAAAGCGCGGTGTAGTAGGCAGTGCCGTCATAAGGCCAAGCAAGCCGTACTTGACTGCAAATATCTGAATTTCCTTTTGTATCTCTTTCGGTGTTTTCTTCTGCGATTCCATGCGGCCAATGTCAATGGCGTCCAAAATCAGCCGCTGATATTCACTCAGCGGATCATAAAATGCTGGGCTGCGCCGTTTTTGTCGGCGTGAGGTACAGAGTGCCGTTTTCCGCCGTCTTCCGCCGTCTTCCATTCATATTCACTATATCGCACCCAATGGCAGCTGGTGCGTTGAAACAGGTTCTTCATTTTCAAACCCTCCACTATGCATTGTAACCTATATTGTCTATAATTATATTACGTTTTGCTATTTTCAATATCTACACCGTTGTCTCTTAAAAATTCTTTTTCGAACAAGGTCAAGGGCTGCTGTGTCTGCACTTTTTCGGTAAGTGCGGCAAGCAGCTTTTTTCGTATTTTTTGAGCATTGTATTCCGCACCGCGTATTTTTCCTATTAGTGAGGAAGTAATATATCCTGTCCCTTATCGTATTACTTCTGATGTAAAACTGGAAAAATCTGTAATAAAAATGTTATGCAAGAGGCGTTGAACTATATGGAAATAAATGGTAATATTTAAATCCAGACAACGACTGCTAAGGATGCTGACGCTGCTGCAAGCTGCGCATCGTGCAGGTCAAATGAAAGCCATTTTATGATGGTGGGGTATGGTGGGATGAGATGCTAATTTGAGTGGGATTTTGAATAAAATTTGAGCGAAGTTTGAATGGAATTATGGCTGTAGTTTAGGTAGGATTATGGGTGAAGTTTGAGTGGGATTATGTGTGAAGTTTGAGTGGGATTATGGCTGTAGTTTAGGTAGGATTATGGCTGTAGTTTAGGTAGGATTGTGGGTGAAGTTTGAGTGGGAT
>CAVJDC010000189.1:0-2834 GCA_963648085.1 Anaerovoracaceae bacterium | reverse complement strand
GCGTGATATTCGCTGCAATTATGCATGGAGCTAATCTGTCCCCCGCCAATTCTTATATATTTAGAAAGCTCAAGTTTTGAGGCTACATGATGTAATGATTTTTCACATACTATAATAGATCTTAGCTTTGAAAGCTTCCCTTCAGGAATCTCGTCAAGTCTGCTGAACAATTCATCCGTAATAGCAGCATTGAATATACTATCTCCAAGAAATTCAAGTCGTTCGTTGTTTGCACTATATACTAAATTCTTGTCATTGCTATATGAGCTATGTGTAAGTGCGTTGATCAATATAATTTGATTTTTGAATTGATATCCAAGATTGTCACAAAGCTCTTTGTAAGGATTAGTTTCATCTGATTTTATTTTGCTCATTTTGTCTATATATAATTAAATTCTCCTTCGTTTAAAATTGTGACCTAATTTAGGCTCCACCTATTCATTATACTATTTTAGCTCCGATTATTCAATCTGATATAGTTGAATAATCAGAGCTAAAGCTTAAAGTGTATGAAGTTTATCTCCTAATCGTATGAAAACTTATGACGCAGCGCCCAATATCACCAGATATCCCCGCTTACTTTTTCACCGAGTAACCAAAGGTTCCGAGAAGCTTGCCCATGCGATGATATTCTCCATGACTATATACAAGCATGTCTGCACTTTCAAGATCAAGCTTTCCTTTTGGATCAAGATACGAGCTATCAATCGATATACCGAGAACTTCTGCTATGAACATGTCGTGAGAGCCAAGCGGTACAATTTGAGTTACATGGCACTCTATACTAACCGGGCTTTCTGCTATGTATGGCACAGAAATATGCTTTGAAGGCTTTGGAGTAAGATTTGCCGCTTTAAATTTGTCTATGTCTCTGCCAGATTTTACTCCGCAAAAATCCGTCGCCCAAGCAAGCTCATCAGTGGTAAGATTTATGACAAATTCACCGCTTTCTTTTATGATGTCATATGAATATCTTTCTTTCCTGACAGATATGAAAACCATCGCAGGATCACTGCATATAGTTCCTGTCCATGCTACTGTAATGATATTTGGCTTTTCACCTTTCCTACAGCAGCTGACCATGACAGCAGGAAGCGGATAGAGCATATTTCCAGGCCGCCAAAATTCTCTCTTGCCGAACCCACCAGACCGCCCGCTCTTGTCTGAATTGCCATGCCGCCCGCTCTTGTCTGAATTGCCATGCTGCCCGCTCTTGCCGAACCCACCATGCCGTCCGCTCTTGCCGAACCCACCATGCCGTCCGCTCTTGCCGAACCCGCCATGAGATTTGTCATTGTCGAATCTGTCATGATATTTGTCATCGTGTGACTTAAAATGGCTTTTGTTCTCATCTGAATTCTTATGCTCGATGATATTCCTTTTTGAGCTTTTCTTGCTGGCTCTCATTTTGCCATCATTCTTTTTTCCGAAAGTATCTATATAATAATTATTCTTAGTTTTCAAGCTGATTTATCTTTCCTATATCTCTTCTAAACTGGGATCCCTCAAAGCTGATTTTTTCGACATTTGCGAAAGCCTTAGCACGTGCCTCGTCATTTGTCGCACCAACTGCTGTCACTCCAAGTACTCTGCCGCCTGACGTTACTATCTGACCATTATTATTTAATGATGTTCCGGCATGGAATACTACTATATCGTCATCAACATCTTCAAGTCCGTTGATGATCTTACCCTTTTCATAGCTTCCAGGATAGCCGCCTGATGCGATTACTACACATACTGATCTTTTGTCACTCCACTCAATATCTATTTTGTCAAGTGTGCCATCAATACAAGCATCAAAGATATCAACAAGATCTGTCTTGAGTCTCATGAGAACTGATTGTGTTTCGGGATCACCAAATCTGTTGTTGAATTCTATTACCTTTGGACCATCGCTGCCTATCATGAGCCCCACAAAGAGAACACCATGAAAATCCAAGTCATCCTTGATAAAGCCGTCAAGTGTAGGCTGAAGAATCTTGTCTTTTATTTCCTTCATAAGCTTGTCGTTAAATATAAGGCTTGGAGAATATGAGCCCATGCCGCCGGTATTTGGTCCCTTATCGCCGTCAAATATTCTCTTGTAATCCTGAGCGGACTCCATAGGAACAATTGTTTTTCCATCGACAAAGCAAAGCATAGATGCTTCAATGCCTGTGAGACATTCTTCAACAACGATAGTGTCTGCTGCATCACCAAAAATGCGATCGCCCATCATTTCTTCGATAGCTTTTTTTTTTTTTTTTTAATTTTCAGCAAGGACTACCCCTTTACCTGCAGCCAGGCCATCTGCTTTTATCACCATAGGATATCCGAAAATGCCTATATCCTTCAGCAATGCCTCCTTGTCAGTATATTCCTTATATCTCGCTGTAGGTATATTGTGGCGTGCCAAAAAAGCCTTTGTAAAGGACTTGCTTCCTTCAAGCTGTGCACATTTCTTGTCAGGGCCAAAAACTCTCACGCCTGCTTCATTTAGAATATCAGTAATTCCCATAGAAAGCGGCACCTCTGGTCCGATAACTGCCATATCTATCTTCTTTTCGATGCAGAGATTTTTGATTCCTTCGATGTCCTCCGCTTTTACAGAAATACATTCCGCTACAGCTGCTATGCCAGCATTGCCTGGCGCACAATAGAGGTTCTCAACCTTGTCACTTTGTGCGAGCTTCCATGCGATAGCATGCTCTCTGCCGCCGCTGCCTACTATAAGTATGTTCATATATTTCTCCTTTCAAGAGACTCAATTCAATTATTTTATCTCACCTGCGCAAAGCATTCTTACTGCTTCGGGAAGAATGGTATGCTCAACAGTGAGGACACGTGCAGCT
>CAVJDC010000188.1:1815-2853 GCA_963648085.1 Anaerovoracaceae bacterium | reverse complement strand
ATCGTGTATCGGTACAGTGTCCTATATGATACGTGCAGCAACTACCTATCACCTGCGGGTAATGGGCTTGTGAACTCGACATTTTCTTCGCTTTTAAACAAATCGGTCTGATATCCTTGAAAATATCAAACCGATTTAACATTCATAATAATGATATATAGCACTCAATTATCAGAGCTGCAGATTTTCTCGCTTCTATGAGAGCTTTTAGGAAAATATATCTTTATGATTCATAATGTTTTTATGATTCATAATGTTTTTATGATTCATACTGTTCCGTCATCACGAAGTAGTTTTCGTGTTTTTTGTCATTGAACATTTCGAAGCATACTTTTTTATTGTCAGTATAAACTGTAAATGTATAAGGCGTATCAAGTACTTGGTAGTAATTTATCATCAAAGGTGACAGCTCACCAGAGACGATAGTATTTCCATTTTCGTCTGTAATATCTATATTTCCTACAATATTTTCAGTTTCACGTGATGAATATATGCTTATAGATGCCTGTTCATGATTTAGTCCACTATACGAGCCTGCAATATCACCGCAAAGCACCTCTTTGTCATCAATAAGCGCGCCTGCAGGAGCTATAGGTGCACCTTCTGTAGGTTCCTCTTCAGAGTCGATGTCTGTAATAGTATCATCTTCTTTTGTCGCTGAATCAGCAGCTGAGCTGCCATCATCTGTATCCTTATCCTTTGATAAAGCATTTTCATCATCAGAAGAATTTTCTAAGATATTAGCTGATTCATTTTCTGCACTGCTTTCCTTATTTTGCACAGAATCAGAACTGCTGTCTGTAGATGCCGAGCTGCAAGCTGCGAGACCTAAAATGCATAGCATAATAGAGAGGATAACTGCGAGAGCTTTGTAAAATTTCTTATAATTAGATTTAATCATTTCGACCTCCGAATTTTTATGAACTGCCAAGACATACTTTACCATTTTATGACGTTTTTTTCAACCTTCCTGCCAAATAAAATATTCCAAATACAACAATATCTACTGCAACTATTGTTGCACCTACAGGCGTATCA
>CAVJDC010000188.1:0-1805 GCA_963648085.1 Anaerovoracaceae bacterium | reverse complement strand
GGCGTATCACAGGCAAGTGAGACTGCAAGTCCAGTGACAGCACAAAATATAGAAAGTATACCAGAGCATATAGTTACTGATTTGAAGTTTTCGAAGATCCGCATAGCTGAAAGTGCCGGAAATATCACAAGTGCTGATATAAGGAGTGAGCCTACCAGACTCATTGCAAGTACTATTATCACTGCGATTATCACTGCGATTAGCAGATTATACATATCGGCATGAGTTCCTACTGATTTTGCAAATCTTTCATCAAAAGTGACTGCAAAGATTTTATGATAAAATAGGAAAAATACAGCTAGTGTAATGAGTGAAAGCCCGATACATAGCCAAACCTCAAAGCTAGACAGTGTCAATATAGATGTTGAGCCAAAAAGAGTTCCGCAAACGTCTCCCGAAACATTTGAGGAAGGCGAAAAAATGTTCATAATGAGATATCCAAATGCAAGCGCTCCAACGGAAAGCATCGCAATTGCAGCATCCCCTGTAACTTTAGCGTTCCTACCAGTTTTTAAAAGAAGAATTGCACATATGACTGTTGCAGGCAGTACAAAGAGCATCTTATCAGTGATATTTAATACAGAAGCTATAGCAAGTGCTCCAAATGCAACATGAGACAGTCCATCCCCTATAAAAGAAAATCTTTTTAGGACAAGAGTTACACCTAAAAGTGATGAACAAAGCGAGATAAGCACTGTAACGATTATTGCATAACGAATAAATGGATAGCTAAGATAGATTGAAAAGTTGTTTATAAGCTCAGTCATTATTGTACATCCCCTTTTCTTTGATAATCTATATTTCCGCAAGTGTCACAATAAATATCAGTTGGTTTTCTGCCGCTGCTGAGTACAAATTCTCTTCCAGTCCCATAAAAGGAGTCGCGTCCTACTCTTAGTACGTGTGTTGCATATTTCATGACAGCCTGTATGTCATGAGAAATCATAACTATAGTGACGCCTTCTTTTTTATTAAGTTCGTTTATGATATTGTACATATCTGCAGTCGCACTTGGATCTAATCCTGAGACAGGTTCGTCTAGAAAAAGTATCTTACCAGACGCACAAAGAGCTCTCGCAAGAAGTACGCGCTGCTGCTGCCCTCCTGAAAGATGTCTGTAGCATTTTCCTGAAAAATCTTCGATGCCAAGCTTTTGCATGATTTCAGCGGCTTTCTTTTTTTCCTTTTTAAGATAATATGGGCGAAGTCCCATTTGAGCTTGAAATCCTGACATGATAATCTCTGAAACTGATGCCGGAAAATCTCTTTGAACAGCAGTCTGCTGAGGAAGATATCCTATATCACATGGACGGAGTTTATTATTCCTGACTATTTTACCTGAGACTGGTGATATGAGACCTAGAAGAGTATCAAAAAGTGTGGATTTTCCAGATCCATTTTCGCCTATAATACAGAAATAATCTCCCGAATTTATTTCAAAATTAAGATTTGACAGTACGCTTTGCTGATTATATCCCACTGAAAGGTCTCTGCATTTAAATTGCATCATAAATAATGAACCTCCGATTCCATACACTCCTTGCAGCATCCATAAAATACTGTCTTTGTGGAGTTGATGGCAAAATTATGCTCCGAAAATATATGTGAGCTTATAGTGCTTAGCTCTTCGCATTCTAGATGTATCAATTTGCCGCACTTTTCACATTTTAAGTGAAAGCATGACTTGCTGAGGCATTCTGATAGTGAATCTCCTGCATATTCAAAGCATGCAGGGTGGCTGCTGTCAATAATATATTTTCTGACTGTTCCTTCAGAGACAAGCCTTTCTAACTGTCTATATATAG
>CAVJDC010000187.1:0-2854 GCA_963648085.1 Anaerovoracaceae bacterium | reverse complement strand
TCATATCCAGCTGCAAGAATAGCTTCGTTTACTGCATTGAAGTCTTCTGGCGCAGTATAGATTTCGATGCAGTCATCAAGAACCTGCATGTCTTCCATACCTGCCTCCATGCCGACCTCCATGAGAGCGTCTTCATCGATTGCATCTGTCTTTTCAAGAACGATAAGTCCCTTTCTTTCGAACATATAAGATACGCATCCTGGAGTTCCAAGATTGCCATTGTGTCTGTCAAAAGCATGCTTTACGAATGCCGTAGTTCTGTTGTTGTTGTCAGTAAGCACGTCTACGATCATAGCAACTCCGCCAGCGCCGTAGCCTTCAAATCTGCCTTCTACAAGAGCTTCGCCTTCGATTTCGCCGGTACCCTTCTGGATTGCCTTTTTAATCTTATCGTTTGGCATATTGATTCCCTTTGCTCTCTCGATAGCATGTTTGAGAGAAACGTTATACTCTGGGTCTCCGCCTGATTTTGCTGCGATAGTGATTACACGTGCATATTTTGTAAAGAGTGCACCTCTCTTAGCATCCTGTGCGGCTTTTCTTCCCGCAATAGTACCATGTCTGCCCATTAATTTTCCATCTCCTTAATATATAAAATATTTCAAAAAGAGTATATCATACTTCTATTTTAAGTTCAATTATTAATTGTTTTCATTTTGCATGCCTTACGCCTTGATTTTTTGCGATTAATCATGATTTTTGCCTGTCGTGATATCTAAACAGCAGCACTTAAATCATTGCGGCGTGAAATGCTTTGCATTACAAAGTGCGCCTTGCAGCACCAAGTCGCTCTTTGCAGCACCAAGTCGCTCTTTGCAGCACCAAGTCGCTTTTTGCAGCACCAAGTCGCTCTTTGCAGCACCAAGTCGCTCTTTGCATTACCAAGCTGCAGTACAGTCTAGTTTTTCATCGAATGAATCGGTGCAGGGATTCTTCCGCCTCTCGCAGCGAAATCCTCGCAAGAAAATTTGCTTACTGGCATTACAGGGGCCGTTCCAAGAAGACCGCCAAGCTCAATGCTTTCACCTACATCCTTGCCTTCTACTGGAATAAGTCTCACAGCTGTCGTCTTGTTGTTTATAACTCCAATAGCAGCCTCGTCTGCAATTATGCCCGACAATGTCGCTGCACTTGTAGTTCCAGGTACCGCTATCATGTCGAGTCCTACAGAACATACACATGTCATAGCTTCTAGCTTTTCTATGCTTAGAGCACCAGAATTTACTGCCTCGATCATTCCCTCGTCCTCACTGACAGGAATAAATGCTCCGCTAAGTCCCCCAACGTGCGAGGATGCCATTACGCCTCCCTTCTTAACTGCATCATTTAGAAGAGCCAGCGCTGCAGTTGTTCCGGGAGCTCCGCATCTTTCGAGACCGATTTCCTCAAGAACTCTGGCGATGCTGTCACCTACAGCTGGTGTAGGTGCAAGAGACAGATCCACTATGCCAAATGGCATCTCCAACCTTCTTGACGCTTCACTAGCGACGAGCATACCCATTCTTGTGACCTTAAATGCAGCTTTCTTTATCGTATCTGCCACAACATCAAAAGGCTTTCCTTTGCAAGATTCCAGTGCAACCTTCACTACCCCCGGTCCACTTACGCCTACATTTATAACAGTGTCAGGCTCTCCTACTCCATGGAAAGCACCTGCCATAAATGGATTGTCCTCCACAGCATTTGCAAAGACAACGAGCTTTGCACATCCTATGCTGTCCTTATCCTTTGTGAGTCTTGCCGTTTCCTTGATGACCTCACCCATTTTCTTTACGGCATCCATATTGATTCCTGATCTTGTAGAGCCTACATTTACCGATGAGCATACTATATCTGTCTCTGCCAGCGCTTGAGGAATAGAATCAATGAGAATCTTATCTCCCTTCGTACAGCCTTTTTGGACGAGTGCCGAAAATCCGCCTATAAAATTTACTCCTGTAGTCTTCGCTGCTTTGTCAAGCATTTTGGCAAATTCTACATAATTGTCATCTTCACTAGCGCCAGCAGCAATGGCCATCGGCGTAACTGAAATTCTCTTGTTTATGATTGGAATGCCATATTCGGTTTCTATAGCCTCTCCTGTAGCAACAAGCTTTTCTGCTTTTGAAGTAATCTTGTCATACATCCTTTGTCTGGCTATTTTCCCATCTGAGTGTGCACAGTCGAGAAGCGAGATTCCCATGGTAATGGTTCTGCAGTCGAGCTTTTCCTTGTCAAACATGTGCAAGGTGCTCATGATTTTTTCTGCATTGATCACAAGGCACCTCCTATATCTCATTCATGGCATTGAAAATGCCCTCGTGCTGAATTCTTATTGACATCTGGATTTCATTTCCTTTTTTCTCGAGCTCTTTCTTTAGCTCTTCAAATGAAATTGTGCACCCAGAAATTTCGGTCATCATAACCATCGTAAAGTAATCTTGCATAATCGTCTGGTTGATGTCCAAAATATTTACATTGAACTTTGCCAGCACTGCAGACACATTATAAATAATGCCCACCTTGTCTTTGCCTATTACTGTAACAACTGCTTTCATGTTTTTCCTCCCGGCCGCACAGCTTAATGCGGCATATTTCTGTATTATTTATATTCCACTCCACATCACTGAAGTCTCTCAGCTCCTTTGTGATTCCTCTTCAATCAACCTGCACCGCTCAGTGCTTTTGGAGACCTCTTCAATCACCCTGCGCCGCTCAGTTGCTTTTGGATTCCTCTTCAATCAACCTTCAACGCTCAGTTGCTTTTGGATTCCTCTTCAATCTCTTCAATCACCCTGCGCCGCTCAGTGCTTTTGGAGTCCTCTTCAATCACCCTGCGCCGCTCAGTTGCTTTTGGATTCCTCTTCAATCAACC
>CAVJDC010000186.1:0-2859 GCA_963648085.1 Anaerovoracaceae bacterium | reverse complement strand
CCGGCATGACACTGTATAATATGAAGATTTATCTTCCTAAAGAAATTTTCCTGCTGAGTAAACATCGAATATGTCTTGTCAAGGAATTTTTGCACAACCTCGCCTGCACAGGATCCAGAAGTGTCTATCGCTATGACAAAATCACGCACCTTCTTAACTTCTCTATACTCCAATGGCTCGACTAGCGGGATATTGCCATAATGCTGCATTCCATATGTATAATATACATAATCAAATTCGTCAGGATTTAGCTCTATATCCTCGCGCATCGCTGCAAATTTTTTCAAAAATAAGCCATAATCATACTTATCGCGATTTATTTTCTTTACGCCCTGAAGCATCGAATCTGAGCGCTCGCCCCACTCCTTTGATGAAGTTTGAAGATCGACAAGAATTCTCTCGCTAAGATCCTTCCATTTTTCTTTGAGTGCCTCCTGTTCATCCTGACTGCCGTGCATGAATGATGGTTCTTTTTCTTTTTCTTCTGCTGCAGTATCAGAGGCTTCCTGCGCGACTGCATCCTGTTTTCCGGTATCGCCTGACATGGATTGTGAATCTGAGCCAGGATCAACATCACCATCTAGCTTTCTTGCACCTTCATCAGTACGCTCGCCATCGCCTCTCCTGCTCACGCCACCTGAATCATGCTGCCATGCAGACTGCTTTCCATCGCCACCGCCGCCGCTGCCAGCTGTATGCTGTCCATGCTGGTCCTGTTTTCCATCAGATTTGTTGCTTGAGCCTCCGTCAGAAACAGCTCCAGAATTTTGATGCTGGGTGTCTGCAAAAGGATCATCATATTGATTTTCATCTATTCTGCCTTCGTCAGCAGTTCCATTTAACTTGTCTGCACTGTTGTTCTTTCCATCTGGCTTGTGTCCATCGTCTGAGCCATCAAGGTTTTCACCTGTCTGATCGTTTTGCCTCGAATATCCTTCCTCGTCAGACTGCTTAGGATTATCTTCATCTGGTCTTCCGCCGCCTGTACCGTCGTCACGGCTTTCATTTCCTGTATCCTTAGAGCCTGAATTTGGATCAGCTACATCATCTTCATTTTCCCTCTGGAGCGACTGTCCCGGAGTGCTGCTGTATTCTTCTTCATATGAGTCTTGGTCATAATCTTCTTCCGATTCTTTTTCTGAGCCCTCTTCACCATCTTTAGAATCATCCTGGAGATTTTCCTCGGAATCCTCATCGCTCTTTTCGGAAGCTTCCTCATCGACCTCAGACTCCTCCGCTTCTGAATCTTCATCAGACTCGTTCTCGGCATCATTTTCTTCGCTTTCCTCTGAGTCCTCGGCGATATCTTCACCATTTTCTTCATCGGTATTTTCCCCCGTTTCGTCTGTATCTGACTTGTCTGAATCGTCATCACCTTCCGAACTTTCAGAATCATCATCTTGCGGCGAGCCGTCATCTAACTGCTCATCCTCATCTAAAGCAGCATCCTCATCATCGCGAAATTCTTCATTTTCATCACTCTCTGATGCATCCTTTGATTCCTCTTCTTGCTTTCTTTTCAGCTCATCTGCTATCTGCTGTGCAAGCTTCCACCATATATTGTGATTGTCTCTTACAAATAGCTTTTTCCATAGCGCTATCTTCTTTTGAGGAACCTTTCCTGCAATCATCATTTGATAGAGATGCTCAGCCGTAATATGCTTGAGCATCTTGCGAATCTCTGAGATTTCCTCTGATACATCTAAATGATTGTGAGTTTCAGTCTGTTTTAGCCCCAACTCGTCTATAATCGTCTCTACCGCAATATCTGCAGCAATATTCCAATATTCTTCATTTAGATTTACAGAAACGAAAGGATGTCTGAAAATGCAATGCAGCGTCATGTGCAGGTAATCTCTAAAAAGCGATTGCCTGTCCTTCATGTAGCTGCTTATGACATACTGGCTGTTGTATAATACATGTCTTCCAGTCGTAGAAATAGTTCTTACACTATCTGTCGGAACATATTCGAATTGACAAAGTGCCAGATCCATAAACCGCAGCGACACAAAGAGCCCATTTCTCGTCAATGTAAGTATCTGATCAGCAATCCTTTGAGCCTCTTTTTTTAGCTCTTCGCTTCTAGCCTCTTCACTTTTCAGTTCATTTTTTGCTGTGAAACTTAAGCTGTTTTTGTCATTTTTTTCCATATATCATCACCATACTTCTAAAGTGAAAAATCGTATCCCTTGTGTCCTCCGAGTCGGTGCTTGTACTCAAGCAAGTATGCAATGCAGCCTCCTCCTATCTGACTCGCAGCATGTATATACTCGTCTAGTGAGTCATTATTTAGGCACCCGAGATTTCCTATCACGGTAAGCCTGTCGACTTGGTCTCTCCTTATAATCTGTGGGACTGCTACTGCAAGCGCATCACTATATATAATCCTATTTTCTTCACTTAGATCTACTGGATTTGTAAGCCTTGATACTGCAATATTATATTTGTCAAATTCGTTTCTAATCTCAAGAAATGTAGAATCATATTTTGACATATATGGTCTATGGGGATCCGCTGCACGAAGTACTCCTCTAAGATACATCCAAATAGAAGCATCTGACTCCGGTGAAACTATAAAAGAGATATGCTCTTTTTTTTCTCTGTGATAGACTACCATCTCCCTAAGCTCTTTGCAATCCTTGAAGGAATTCATTTCGAACCTTTCTAGACAATTTGGCAGCGTGACCCTTTTAAGAGCTTCACAGCCGCAAAAGCTGAGCGAGCCTATATTTCTCAATTCTTCTGACAATACAGCGTCAACGAGATTAACACACCCCTTAAAGGCACTATTTTCAATATGTGTAACGTGCTTTGGCAGCACAATTCGTCTAAGATTGGTGCGTGATGAAAATGCTCCAT
>CAVJDC010000185.1:0-2880 GCA_963648085.1 Anaerovoracaceae bacterium | reverse complement strand
AAATGGAGCTGGCGAAGAGAATCGAACTCCCAACCTGCTGATTACAAATCAGCTGCTCTACCGTTGAGCCACGCCAGCACACTTAACTCGCTTTGTCATGATAACACAATAGTTCCATGCTGTCAAGTATTTTTTAAATCCTCAATAAGACTTTCCTACTGAAGCATTGCCTCTTTTCAGCTTTTTAAGTATACTCTATGAATCTGCTATTGTCAATATTTTTTTTCCATTCATCAGTTTTTTTTGCATTCACTCATTTACTATCGATAAAAAGAATTTTCCAGATTTGCATTCTTAACTTACTTTCTGTTTTTTTACATTGTCTCTTCTGCTTTGCATCATTCACTCTTATTTTATATTGTTTTGTCTCCGCCTCGCATCGCTACATTTTTCAAGGTTCATCTGAGCCTTTTTCTTTAGTTCAGTTTTTCATAAGTCATTTGACACTACCTCGCATCGCTTCTTGCCATCTTTTATAATTTTTTTACTTTTATAATTTTTTTACTTTGTCATGTTTTTTTCTTATTTGAAATCATCGATTCTTATCTTGTCCGTGAATTTTTCAAGCAAAATATTTTCTTCGCTGCAAGCACCAGAGGTAAATTCTGAAAGGGTTCCTATCAGTTCTGGAGTTTTTTGGGGGTCTGATTTGACTCTCAGATGCACTATATCCAAAAACTCAGCATTTTCGATAGTAAATATGCCACTCTGTTCCATATTTTTCAGCTTACCATACAAAGAATAATCCAGTGAAAAGCATAATCTGTCCATTTCTTTAACTATCGCAATTCCTGCTTTTTCAACTGCAAGAGCTGCTGTGCTGCTGTATGCTCTCGCGAGGCCACCCGTACCAAGCTTTATGCCGCCAAAATATCGGGTAATTACTACTGCAACATTTGTGATATTCTGTCCCGAAAGAAGCTGAAGTATCGGTGCACCTGCGGTACCTGAAGGTTCCTTGTCATCACTAGCCCATTTAATCTCCGAACCTGCACCTATTATAAAAGCTGGTACGTTATGCGTAGCTGTCTTATGCATGGACTTGATCTCAGAAATAAACAAATCTGCTTCCTCTCTGGATTCTACAGGCATAATATATCCTATAAATCTGGATTTTTCGATGATTTGCTCAGCCTCAGCATAATCAGCAATTGTATAATATTCAGTCATAATATTGCTAATCTCCACAAGTTTTGTCAATCAACATGTATTTTGCCGACATGTATTTTGCCGACATGTGTTTTGTCAACGTGTGTTTTGTCGACATGTGTTTTGTCGACATGTGTTTTGTTGGCATGTATTTTACCGACATGTATTTTGATAATATGTATTTTATCAATCTGTATAATAATAACTATAACACAAGCGTAGTGGGTTTTGCTTTTCCCTATGATAACTTAGTGTCAGATATCCCCCGCATCTATAAGTGGTGGGTTCTATTAACTAGCAGAACATCAAAGCGGAAGAGACTAGATCAGCACCGCTTTAAGATTCACGCAGCATTGGTCAGAAGCTTATTCATTGTCCTGCTTATTTTATGCAGTCACATGTAGGATTTCAGTCTCTCAAAATCAGCGACGCTTAAATCAACAGAAAAATATGTTCCCTCTGCACGATATTCCATTTCATGAACTGTGCAATTCTCGCATAGATACGAAGATATATTTCCTTTGTCGTACGGAATGATCAGTTCAGCTCGTTTCATATTTGAAAAAATTATAGCGCTTATCTCATCTATAAGTTCATCTATACCGGTGCCATCTTTTGCAGAAATTTTGATATTTTTGTATTTAATAAATGGAATTTCTGTATCCTCAGGTGCGATATCTGTTTTATTCAATGCCACTATATGAGGAATGTCTCCTGCTCCTATTTCCTCCAGTACATTTTCCGTAACCCTCATATTAAATTCACACTTGTCTGATGATGAATCTACAACCTCGACAAGAAGATCCGCATACAGTACCTCTTCAAGAGTCCCTTTAAATGCCTCAACAAGCGAATGAGGGAGTTTACTGACAAAGCCAACTGTATCTATCAAAATAAATTCTTTTTTGCTGTCAAGGGTGATTTTTCGCTGTGACACATCAAGAGTTGCAAAGAGCATATTCTCTTCAAATACTGCCTTATCCTCATGATTATTCCTGTATAAAAATGTGTTCATCAGTGCTGATTTTCCAGCATTTGTATATCCCACAAGTGCAACCACAGGAATATCTGACTTCTCTCTTTTTCTTCGCCTGATTTCTCTAGATTTCTGAAGTTCTTTGATTTCACGTCTGATTTCATCCATTCTAGACTGAATATGTCTTCTGTCTGTCTCGAGCTTTTTTTCGCCAGGGCCTCTCGTTCCTATGCCTCCTCCAGTACGAGACATAGACTGTCCGAGACCATAAAGTCTCGGCAGTCTATAACGCAGCTGTGCATATTCAACCTGAAGTCGCCCCTCTGCTGACAACGCCCTCGACGCAAATATATCTAAAATAAGAATGGTTCTGTCGATAACGCTGACACTTAATGCATCCTCAAGGTTTCTTATCTGTGCACCAGAAAGTTCATTGTTAAAAATAACAGTATTTGCATCCATTTTAGCGCAAAGCTCGGCAAGCTCTTCTACCTTTCCCTTGCCAATATATGTAGCCTTGTCGGGGCGTTCTCGCACCTGAGTAAGCCAACCAAGCGGCATAGCACCAGCAGCCTTAGCAAGGCCTTCAAGCTCGTCCATTGAATCATCTATATCCTCGCCGACACTCAATCCTACAAGAATCGCTCTTATGCTGTGCTCTGTAATTACTTCTTTGTTTTCGTTAATTTCAAACATCACTTACCTCTAGTCCGGCGCACCATGCAATCTGCTCCGACCTGCAAAAGTCGAAAATA
>CAVJDC010000184.1:0-2915 GCA_963648085.1 Anaerovoracaceae bacterium | reverse complement strand
CTTTTTACTATCTGTGCCGTGCGGTATTGATTAAGAGTGAGACCGAATATGACAAGTTTGATTTGGCTTTCGCAGAATTTTTCAAGGGTCTAGAGCATCATGAGGAGGTTCCTGAGGAAGTCTGGAAATGGCTTGAAAATGAATATCAGATCCCTGCCCAGATGCTTGAACGTGCGATGAATCAACTGAATTTGCCTGCATATGACTTTGAAGAGCTTCAAAGAATGTTTGAGGAACGTCTAAAGGAACAGAAAGAAGAACATCATGGAGGCGGATATTGGATAGGTACAGGAGGCACATCGCCATTTGGCCATGGAGGGTACAATCCTGCCGGTATAAGGATAGGTGGGGAGAGCAGACATCGCTCAGCTGTACAGGTGGCTGGTGAAAGAAATTTCCGTGATTTTCGTGAAGACAATATGCTTGACATCAGGAGCTTCCAGATGGCTTTCAGAAAGCTTAGACAATTTTCTTCAAAAAACGAAGGTCCAAAGACTGAACTTAATATAGATGCTACGATTGATGAAACATGCAGCAACGCAGGAAATCTCAAGCTTGTATTTGACAGACCAAGAAAAAATACAGTAAAGGTTCTTCTTTTGTTTGATTCGGACGGATCGATGAGACGTTATAGTGAGCTTTGCAGCCAACTGTTCCAAGCTGCTCATAAATCGAATCATTTCAAGGATCTTAAGGTTTATTATTTCCACAATGCGGTATACCAGAGTCTATTTACAGATCCGAGCTGCAATAGACGACGCAAGATAGACACTATGCGTGTGTTCAATACAATTGACAGCGAATATAAGGTTATAATGGTAGGAGATGCCGCTATGGCACCGTCTGAGCTTCTATACGAGGGTGGATGCTCCTCAAAGAATGATTACAATAGAGAGACGGGTCTGGCGTGGCTTCAGCGTATAAAGACAAGATTTCCGCATACTGTATGGCTAAATCCTATACCAGAAGGAAATTGGCCATATGCATGGGGGAGCAGTACGATTTCTCTAGTCAAGCGTGAAATTCCGATGTTTGAATTGTCATTGCTAGGACTTGATGCAGCGATCAAGAAGCTGCTTGTGAATAAATAATGTATAGTCATAGATTCCGTGCTGCAGTCATCGTGCCCGCAGACCCAGTGCTGCAGCTATCGCACCCATAGTCTCCAGTGCTGCAGATATCGTGCCCGCAGACCCAGTGCTGCAGATATCGTGCCCATAGACCCAGTACTGCAGATATCGTGCCCATAGACCCAGTACTGCAGCCACATACCATAGCTCGTGCAGGCAGACCTGAAAAAATGCAGACAGGACAAAAGCGCAGACAGGACAAAAGCGCAGACAGGACAAAGGCGCAGACAGGACAATGGCGCAGACAGGACAAAGGCCGCAGACAGGACAAAGGCGCAGACCTGATTTTAAGCGCAGCAGAATACTGGAAAGATACGTAAAGATCGCTCGATCAGCGCATCACTTTTTACGCAGCTGGAGCTGCAATGTAAAATGTAGCAGTATGTAGTTTTTGAAATGCCACCGTTTGATAAATGAACAGGATTCTCATGAAAGGAAAATGGAGATTTATGGATAGGAAAGTATTGTTTGTGGATTGCTGCATATCAGTGCATGAAAATTCTCGCACGAAGCGACTTGCTGAAGCATTTTTGAATGAGTATATAAAAGCATTGAAAGAAAAAGCACCTCAAGCATTAGATTTGCGTGACGAGACAAGCCAAGTGGCAGAATTGCAGGCATTGGCTGCACGTGACGAGACAAGCCAAGTGGCAGAATTGCGGGCATTGGCTGCACGTGATGAGACAAGCCAAGTGGCAGAATTGCAAGCTTGTGGGGACGGGACAATCGAGGTGGAGCATTGTGATTTACAAAAGCTTGACATAAAGCCTCTCACTCCTGAGGTGGTTGTGCGCAGAAATAAACTATGTGATAGGCTTTCATGTGACAAGCATGTGCCTGAGGAACTTGAGCTTGCAGCACAGTTTGCGGATGCGGATCTCGTCATAATTGCAGCTCCATATTGGGAAATGACATTTCCTGCACTTCTTAGAGTATATATCGAACATATTTCTGCACTAAATGTAACCTTTAAATATGATGAAAATGGCATGCAGCGAGGACTTTGCAAAGCTGACAGAATGATTTATATAACTACAGCAGGCGGTCCGCTGATTTCCGATAACGATTTCGGGGGTTCATATATGAAGGCTATGTGTGGTGTCTATGGAATCCCTAAATATAGCAGTCTTTCAGCAGATTTAATGGACGTAGACGGTGTAGACAGCGAGGCACGTTTAGGAGAAGCTATAAAACTAGCAAGGGCTCTTGCAAGAGAGTGTGCAACTGAGTGTGCAAGTGAGTGAGCAAGTGAGTGTGCAACTGAGTGTGCAAGTGAGTGAGCAAGAGATGCGTAAAAGCATACGGAAATCCAAAATAACGACAATGAGGTGATGGTATGAATATTATAGGAATACTTATAGGCGTAGCAATCGTAGCGGGATTGATCTTTGCCATGGCAAAGATGTCAGATGCCGGTGCAAGTGCTAATGGCTGCGGTGGAAGCTGCAGTACATGCGGAAGTGCTGATTCCTGTTCAAATGCAATCAGTGAAGAAGATATTGAAACGTTGATCGAAAAAAGCAAAAAGCGTCAGCAAGAAAATAAATAAGTCAGCTCATAGAACGAAAATAAGCATCTTAAGACTGAATATGCGAAAAAGAAGAGTGCGGGCAGGAAGAACTGAAGGGTATAAATCAAGAATATAAAAGGGAAAAGAGCAAAGTAGAAAAAAGAGCAAAGCAGAAAAGAGCAAAGTAGAAAAAAGAGCAAAGCAGAAAAAAGCAAAGTAGGGAAAAGCAAAGTAGGGAAAAGCAAAGTAGGGAAAAGAATAAAAGATAAGAATAT
>CAVJDC010000183.1:0-2936 GCA_963648085.1 Anaerovoracaceae bacterium | reverse complement strand
GTTCTAGCTATCAGTGCTAGGCAGCAGCGCCTGATTGCATCTCATGTCTGCAGTCTATGCTTATCATCGATTTGCTGCACTTTAAAAAATCTCTTGCACTTTTCAAAATCTAGAAAATATCGCCACCGACTTCTGAGAAATTATCCGAATCGTAAATAGTTTCTGATGCATCATATCCTTCGTCATCATCCGCATCATCGTCATTAGCACTCCTTGCAGCATCTTCTTCTTTTTCTTCATCGATGTCTGATATGCTATCAGAGAATAAATCATCATCAGATGTTTCCTCAGATAAATCATCTGAGTCTTCTTCATCAAGATCTGCAGTAATGATTTCGATTTCAGAGTAATCTGAATCTTCGCCAACTTTTTCCTTCTCGAGCTCAAGCGATGCAATTTCTGCATACAGGACATCTATCTCTGAACAGAATTTGCTTATCTTTTCGTCTGTAGATACTCCACTCTTGCACTGCTGGTATACGTACTTTCCGAGCTCTAGTTTGAGATTTCTAACTGCTCTCTCTTTTTTCTTAATATTCATCGAGAGCTTTCCGGTCTCAGCAATCTCACCTGACTTTTTTGCCATCTTTTTACCGATAATGTTTATTTTTTCCATGAATTCCATACTAGCCCTCCTTTGTAAAAGTTTAGCTTTTGTATACTTGATAAAAACAAAGTCATAAAATGCCATGACATACCTAAAGGCGCAGGCCACAAAGATATTTCCGTTGGTGCAAGTCACAAAGATATTTCAAAAGATTTAAATTGCATTGATATATCCCAATAGTGCGAACCATAAAATATTTCCAATGGCACGAACAACAACGATATATCCAATTGCGCAACCTATAAAAATATTTCCAACGACGCAAATTTCAACAATATATCTAATGGCGCCGATGCGAGCTGTGCGCCGCAATGGTCAAAGTCTTGTCAGCGCTCTGCTATGCTTTATAATACTTTATACTTAAATATATCACAATTGTAAATCTTAATCTGCTCTAAAAGAAAAGATAAAATGATAAATGAGCAAATCATAAGCCGAGTTCTGTATTAAACGATCATCTTTCTCGACGCATCGTCGCCGATGCGCTCAAGCAACCTACCTTCCGGACAAGCGACGAGCAGCCGCCTTTTAAAGTCCATTTTGGTCTTGCTCCAGGTGGGGTTTACATTGTCGCATGATGTTACCATCACACCGGTGAGCTCTTACCTCGCCTTTTCACCCTTACCGCTTTTGCGGCGGTTGTTTTCTGTTGCACTTTCCTTGAAGTCTCCTTCACCGGACGTTATCCGGCACCTTTGCTCTATGGAGCTCGGACTTTCCTCATCATTTTATTGACGCGATCGTCTGACTTACTCATTTATCATGTTCTTATTTCTTTTAGCATTTCATTATACCACAGCATATATATTTGTTTCTACCATTTAGATTGATTTTTCAATTTATTTTTTATACTTTTCTGACAGTTTTCTCCTTTTTTCAGACTATTTCAAGTCACACTTTTTACACTGTCTTTTCCTAATTTTAGGTCGTGTTTTTCACACTATCTTTATCTATTTCAGGTCTTGTTTTTTTATGCAATCTTTACCTGTTTTAGTTCCTGTTTTTTACGGTATTTTTACCTGTTTGAATCCTGTTTTTTACGGTATTTTTACCTGTTTGAAATCCTGTTTTTACGGTATTTTTACCTGTTTGAAATCCTGTTTTTTACGGTATTTTTACCTGTTTGAATCCTGTTTTTCATAATACTTTTATATCTTTTCTAGCCGGCGAAAATCCTTAAATGGATATACACTAGTCTGTGAAATTACGATTTTTACGCTCTCTCCGAGAATTTTTTTGAGCTGTGGAGTGATATTTTCGGCAAAGATATTTTCTGTACCAAAGTGACCCGCATCTACCAAACATAATCCTATGTCATCTGCATGCCTTGCATCATGATATTTGACATCACCTGTAACATATACATCAGCACCGATATCCAGTGATAGATCTGCAAATTCAGCACCTGCGCCTGTACAGAGAGCCACACGCATCACCTTTTCAGGAATCTTTCCTGCCACTTTAAAAATATCTCTATCACATGCACTTGTAAGTCTTTCCATAAATTTGTCAAAGGTTATCGATTCTTCGTAGATGCCTATGCGACCCATTCCTGTTCCCTCATCAGCACCATCCACCAAAGGACATATATTTTTTAGTCCTATTTTCTCAGCCAGATATTGATTTGTGCCCTGTGCAGCTGAATCAAATGATGTATGTGCCGAATAAACAGAAATTCCTGATTTTATGAGTCGTATAATCTGCCTTTGTACTACGTTCGCATCAGTAATTTGAGAAAGCTTTCCAAATATAAGAGGATGATGTGTAATAATCATATCCGTGCCTATTTTTTCTGCTTCATCAATCACAGAGTCGGAAATCTCAAGTGCTGTCATGATAACATTTATATCTTTATTGCTGTCAATCATGATCTGAATTCCACTGTTGTCCCACTCTTCCATAAGATATAGAGGTGCTATGCTCTCAATAGCTTTTATGATTTCCTTTATCTTTTTTGCCATTTTTTCGTAACCTTTCTCATTTTTTCAAATGATGATATACGCCTCAAGCATTCATTTTTTCTTTGAGATGATGCCTGATTTTTTCCATTTTTTTCTATTAAATCTATTATTTCTTTTTCAAAATAGATTTTTGATTCCAGAAAATAATCAAGCAAGTCTGTCTCCTTCACAAAATATAAGGGCGAAATTTCGTATTTTATTTTTGGTTCTTGCTTCTGTATCTCGCTTAGAAGATCTGTCGCTTCATCTCTTTCACAAATAATTTTTTGCATCTTTTCTTCCGAAATGTAATTATTGTTTTCGACAAGAATAATTTCGCTAATTCGCCTATCTTCCTTTGCAAGAAATTCACCTGTAATCTCCAGAAA
>CAVJDC010000182.1:0-3058 GCA_963648085.1 Anaerovoracaceae bacterium | reverse complement strand
GAGAAATCCGGCTTTGACGAGGAGCTGAGTTGAGAAATCCGGCTTTGACATGGAATTAAATTGTGAAATCTGTGTCGGCAACATGGGCAAATTGTGAAACTTGTGTCGATGATGAGCAAATTGCGAAATCTGTGTCGATTCGGGATTGATTTGAGAGATGATTATGCTGTATAATTGAATGCATGTAGCACCAAATTATGAACGGTAGTAAATATAAGCGACATATGTCATAGATGGTTATTTTAGTTTGAAATACAGGAGGCAATATTATGAATATCATGGATAGAGTAAAAAACGCGCTTGGAGTGGGAGACGAGTTTGGCGATGAATATTACGACGACTATGAAGAAGAAGAAAGAGAAGAAGTGGAAGAGAGAATTGAAAGACCTGAGAGACCTGAGAGACCTGAGAGACAGGCAGAGCCTCAGATGAATTCTAGGCCGCAGAGAAATGCCGAGCCTCCTTTTTCACAAAATCGCGGATTTGCAGAAAGACCGCAGCCTGCAAGATCAAATGACATGCGCCGTGAAAGCAATGTCGTAAATATGAGAAGCAGTGCGCGCTACAAGCTTCGCATCATAAACTATTCTCCGACAAAGCTTGAGGAAGCACAGGTTCTTGTTGATGAACTTAAGAAGGGAAGACCTATTATTTTAAACCTTGACAAGCTAGACGTCAAAACTTCTTTGAGAATTTTTGACTTTATGTGCGGTGCAAATTATGCTCTTGATGGCTTGACTGAGAAGATAGGAAATAACATTTTCCTATTTGCTCCTGCTGATGTAGATATTGGGAATAATCTCAGACCTCCATTAGATGGCGGACATTCACAAAATACTATTCCTCAGGGGGCATCTTCACCTTGGCACAAGTAGTACAAAATTCACAAGTAGTACAAAATTCAAATGGGATTATTAAAATTTAGTGGGATTAAAGAAAAATGAGAATGATTTTAGGATATGCCATATCTATTTTTGGAAGTGTAGCGACATATGCTATATGTATAAGAGCCATTTTGAGCTGGTTCGTGATGGCTATGCCTCAGCCTTTAGGCAAAATATATTATTATCTGGGAATGTTTACAGAGCCTTTAGAGGCTCCGTTTAGAAAGCTTCTTCGCAGATTTTCTTCAGGAATCGGAATAGATTTTTCTCCGATTATTGCAATCATGGTGATTCAATTTGTCTGCAGGCTTCTCAGTTATATTATTATTGCTCTTTGATTAGGTTTATAGTGTAGTGCTAGTGTTGCCCGTCTCTATAGAGGCGGGTTCAATTTCTAATTTTCGGGGGTTTTACAGCTGTGTCATAATCTTTGATCAAAGCTTGTACAAAGCAGAAGCTGCCGATGTCGATGCAAGCATTAGCCGGAACTATAAGTGAGACATATTGGACAAGAATGTAAGTGAGACATATCAGTCAAGATCGTAAGTGAGACAAATTAGTCAAGAATGTAAGTGAGACATATCAGTCAAGATCGTAAGTTAAGATATAAGAAAAATGGCAAAAAGGAAAAATATATGATATATATATTGATAATGTTGGCATCGGTCGTCATTGATCAGGCTTTGAAACTGCTGGTGACATGCTTTGTCGGCATGCTTGGCTCTAAGACAATTATTCCAGGATTTTTCTATATAACATGCATACCAAATGACGGCGCAGCTATGGGAATCCTTTCTGGGAAGCAAACCTTCGTAATCATTCTTACAGCTGCATGTATGCTGATCATGATATCAGTTATGATAACATACAGAAAAAAGCTTCAACCATTTTTGATGACCGCACTCGCCATGACCGTCGGCGGTGGTATAGGAAATCTTATAGACAGAATTCGTCTTAGCTATGTCATAGATTTTATAGATTTCAGGATATGGCCGTATATATTTAATTTTGCAGATATATGCGTTGTTCTGGGATGCTTTATGATAGTATTTTATCTTTTGTTTGAAGGATTTTTTAAAAGAAAAAATAAGGATTGTTTAAGAGAGAACCAAAAGTCTGATGATAAATAATGAAATCATGAAGATAACTGTGTCATCTGAAAATGCAGGAAAGAGAATAGACACTTTTCTTGCTGAGAAAATCGAATCAGTTACACGCAGTTACTTGCAAAATCTTATATCCTCTGGAAATATTACTGTAGAAGGAAGGATATCTGTTGCAAAGAATTATAAGCTTAGAGACGGCGATATCATTGCGGTTGATATTCCGCAGCCTCAAAAATTAGAGACCGTGGCAGAAAATATCCCCCTAGATATCGTATATGAGGATGAGCATCTTCTCGTTGTAAATAAGCCTGCAGGTATGGTAGTTCATCCTGCGGTAGGAAATTATAGCGGAACTCTTGTAAATGCTTTGATGTACCACTGTGGAGAGCAGCTGTCTTCCATAAATGGTATCATACGTCCTGGAATTGTGCACAGGATTGATAAGGACACGAGTGGGCTTCTTGTAGTAGCCAAGACAGATATTGCTCACAATGGCCTTTCGGAGCAGCTGAAAAGTCATTCTATGACGAGGCTTTACAAAGCGATTGTATACAACAATTTTACACAGCCAGAGGGGACTATCGACGCAAATATTGACAGGGATAGAAAGGATCGCCTAAGAATGGCTGTCACCCCGAGATCTGTTGGAAGAAATGCTGTGACTCATTATAGACTGCTTGATCATGCAGGTGGATTTTCGCTGATAGAATGCAAGCTTGAGACAGGAAGGACACATCAGATAAGAGTGCATATGGCCTATATAAATCATCCATTACTTGGAGATGCTATATATGGTCCTAAGAAAAGTGCACACAATGCTAGCCGCCAAATGCTTCATGCTGGTGTACTTGGCTTTGTACATCCGGTTTCAGGAGAATATCTAGAGTTTAGATGCACTCCGCCAGATGATTTTATAAAGGTTATGAAGAGAATAGGCCTAGACACTGCATTACTTGAAGAACCTGACGGAACTGCTGCAAGCTAAGCAGCACATAATGAGTTTGTCAGTTCTGATCATGAGCTTATCAGTGCTAATCATGAGCTTATCAGTGCTAATCATGAGCTTAT
>CAVJDC010000181.1:0-3079 GCA_963648085.1 Anaerovoracaceae bacterium | reverse complement strand
TTACCAAGTGTCGCCGTAAAGCCCCTTGCTTTAGCAATGGGGATATAAGGCGACTTGTACGTATATTTAGGAAGGAAAAAGCAAGGTCACATATTATGAAAATGATTGCTGCTGCCGCAAAGGATGGCGGAATAGGGAAAAATGGAAAGCTGCTTGTGAATCTCCCTTCAGACATGAAATATTTCAGACAGCAGACTCTCGGAAAAACTGTCGTGATGGGGCGCGCAACGCTAGAGTCATTTCCGGGAGGAAAGCCCCTTCCAAAACGCAGAAATATTATATTGTCTACAAAGCTTGCTCTAGGAGACGGGTATGAGGTATGCCGAGATGAAGAAGAGCTGCTTGCTTTATTAAGTGACGAGGATCCTGAAAATATAATGGTAATAGGCGGTGGTCAGGTTTATAAATTACTTCTTCCGCACTGTACAGAGGCACTAATCACAGAAGTGGATGGTACTTTTGAGGCAGACACGTATATACCTATCTTTTCAGAATCTCCTGATTGGGAGATCGCTAAAAAAAGTGATATTATCGAGGAAAATGGGGTAAGCTTTAGATTTGTGGTATATAAAAGAAAGCCTGAAACTGGACGCTGCAGATAAGAATTCCCAGCTGACACACTGCACAGAAGAAACTATGCAAGAAGAAGTTACGGTGAGGAAGCCGTGCAGAAGAGGATGCGGTGAGAAAGCCGTGCAGAAGAGGATGCGGTGAGAAAGCTGTGCAGAAGAGGATGCGGGGAGAAAGCTGTGCAGAAGACGATGTGGTGAGAAAGCTGTGCAGAAGAGGATGCGGTGAGAAAGCTGTGCAGCTTTGCAATGTACAAGTGAGGGAAACTGGTTTGTAGGCTGAAGGAGGAAGAACATTAATGAGCAAGCGAAAAAAATATTATGCTGGTTCAGATGAAAAATATGACAAAGGGCGAACCATACGAGAAGAGCGCAAAGGTGACAAATCTGGCGGACGAGAAGAGCGCAAAGGTGACAGATTTGGCGGACGAGAAGAAATCGAGAGCAATAAAGAGCTTCCAGAAAATATGATCATTGGCCGAAATCCGATCATTGAAGCATTAAAAAGTGAGCGACGGATAGATAAGCTGCTTGTACTTGATGGCGCTGAGGGATCAATCAAGAAGATAATTGCAATGGCACATGATAAAGGCATTATGATAAAGAAAACTGACAGAGCGACACTTGACAGAATCTCGTGCCACGGACCGCACCAAGGCGTCGCAGCTTATGTGTCGACATTTGAATATTGCGAGCCTGAGGATATTCTGGAATATGCGAAGTCGAAGGATGAAGATCCCTTCATTATTATGCTTGATGGGATTGAAGATCCTCACAACTTGGGAGCTATTATCAGAACAGCTGATGCGGCAGGGGCTCATGGAGTGATTATTCCTAAGCGCAGAGCGGCGATGGTTACAGCGACAGCTGAGAAGTCGGCGGCAGGAGCGACTGCATATGTAAGAGTTGCAAGAGTTACCAATCTTACAAGAACGCTTGAAGAACTCAAGTCTGCTGGAGTTTGGGCTATCGCAACAGATATGGATGGTGAGAATTATACAGACGCATCTCTTGATGGACCTATTGTTATCGTAATAGGCAGCGAAGGAAGTGGAATCAGCAGACTTGTGAAGGAGAGCTGTGACATGTGCGTCTCTATGCCTATGAAGGGCAGCGTAAATTCGCTAAATGCTTCAAACGCAGCAGCTGTGCTTTCATATGAAATAGTGAGACAGAGAAGCATGAAATAATTCAGGAGTAATTTGAAGCGCGGCAAATTTTACGTAAAAAGTCTGATGGAAAGGAAGTTGTATGTTGTAAATGGCATATTAAATGGGTCAATTACAATATACCGAGGGAATCTTGTGGATAGCAACGAATGGGATGAAATGATGATCGTGCGAGCTCGCAATGGTGACACATATGCAGAGGAAGAGCTTTTGAAAAAGTATAAGCTTCAGGTGAGAAGAAAAGCCACATCATATTTTATGGTGGGCGCCGACAGGGATGACGTCATACAAGAGGGAATGATAGGTGTCTTTAAGGCAATCCACAGATATGATCCACAGAGAGGTGCAAAATTTTCGACATTTGCAGACTTGTGTATTACAAGCCAGATCTTGTCTGCGGTGAGGTCATCACTTTGTCAGAAGCACTCACCGTTAAACAATTCGATGTCACTAAACAGACCAATCCAGGAAAATAATACCGAAAGCATGTCGACCCTTGAAGACACTATACCATCGACAGCATCAGACAATCCAGAAGAATTTCTGGTACTGCGTGAGAATCTGGATGCAGTAGAACAAGGAGAAATTGAATTTCTGAGTCGCTATGAAGCACAAGTCTGGAGGATGTATCTAGACGGAAAAACTTATGCCGAGATAGCTGAGATCAGCGGAAAGCCAATAAAAACTGTCGATAATGCAATTACGAGAGCGAAGAGAAAAATCAGGGCCATTCTTTATTCGGAGTGAGAAAAGGACTGCAGCACAAAATAAAATACGGCGATCTGCTGCATATAAACCGATGTTCCATCTTTGTATGAGACAGACATGAAATCTATGATACAAAGTCAGCTTGGTCAGTGAGTCGCTGCAATATATTTTGTCGGCTGCGGGCATAGTGTATAAGTTGCCCTATCTGACAGAAGCTTGACTATATAGCGCCAAACCATTGAAGTGACATGGTTTGGCGCATTTTTGCACCACATAGAGTTTTTTAAAAATCAGACTTTACAAAATTTTACAGGGAAATATAATTTTGTTGACATACTATGACAAAATGGGTAAAATGTAGGGGACAATGATGTGCTGCCTTAGCTCAGCAGGTAGAGCACTTCCTTGGTAAGGAAGAGGTCGGCAGTTCGAGTCTGCTAGGCAGCTCCATGTCAAATACATATATTTAAGGCATAGGCTATCAAACATCAGTTTATAGTAAACTAAGGAGGAAAAGCGAGATGGCTAAAGAAAAATTTGAACGTAATAAACCACACGTAAACATCGGTACAATCGGACACGTTGACCATGGTAAGACTACTCTTACAGCAGCAATCACTATGACTCTGAATG
>CAVJDC010000180.1:0-3138 GCA_963648085.1 Anaerovoracaceae bacterium | reverse complement strand
AGCGCTGCGAATCGCATTATAGCGCTGCAAGCTGCATTAAGCGCTGCGAATTGCACTATAGCGCTGCAAGCTGCATTAAGCGCTGCGAATCGCACTATAGCGCTGCAAGCTGCATTAAGCGCTGCGAATTGCATTATAGCACTGCGAAACGCACTCCGATACCATACGCTGCATCATAGCTGCGTATGTAAGCAATGAGTCTTTCTTTTGTTTAATTTTAGCCGTTCTTATTGATATCATCTAGATATCGCTAAAATCACATATAGTCATTCATAACCGCACGGAAGCCATAAATCGCATTGTATCCCTGCTTATTTCAAACTATATATAACAACAATATTATATGACATCAACAAATATATTGTCAATCATTTGACAATATATTTTTAGCTTTCGCCAATTTCGCTGCGAAGATTGAAGCATTACAGAACTTGCCTCGCTATCAGTAAAATGCGAACCTTTCACGCGACTAATGCTTACTATTACTGAATAATTACAGTCTTTTATGGTGCTTGAAACGCCAGCTCCAATTTGATATACTTGCTGTATCTGATTTTAAGACAATTTATTTTTATTTTGTCTCATCTAATATGATAGAAGTAACAAAAGGAGGGTTACATGAGATTCAGGAGAATTCTTACTATATTACTGTGCATCGTCACCACGATAGCAATGGTTCCTAGCTATGCCTTCTGCGCAGAAATCACAGCAGGCAGCACAGCGGAAATTGCTGAAGCTGGCACTGCAGAGATTACGATTACCGCAGACACCTCAGCAGTAGGAGACCTCAAGTCTGGCGATTCATTTACAGTACCATTTGTGACAAGTGGAAATCCCGGCGTCAGGAGCGGCGGCATCAAAGTCATCGTGCCTGAAGGATTTACGATCACAAAATTGGAAAAGGGTCCTATTGTAAAAGGTCTGTTCTTTGGCAATCCAACGACAGGTATTATAGCTTTTGCAAGCTCAGATGCCATCAATACTGATGGTACCCTTTTCACAGCAACCATAACGGTTGGTTCGAACGTACAGCCGGGTGATGATTATAAAATCTCTAGCTGTATAAAGTCAGATTCCACCTCGACAGAGAATATGACGTATGACGATGGTGAAAATCCGTATAAATTACTTCCTGCCAAATTCGTTGCAGGAAATGTAAAGGTTGTCGGTGCGAGCGGCGGTGATTCTGGTTCCGGCGGTGGTTCTGGTTCTGACGATGGATCTGGTTCCGGCGGTGGCTCTGGTTCCGGCGGTGATTCTGGTTCCGGCGGTGATTCTGGTTCCGGCGGTGGCTCTGGTTCCGGCGGTGGTTCTGGTTCTGACGGTGGATCTGGTTCCGGCGGTGATTCTGGTTCCGGCGGTGGTTCTGGTTCCGGCGGCGGCTCTGGTTCCGGCGGCGGTTCTGGTTCTGACGGCGGTGACACTGAAACTCCCGAAACTTATACAGTTACAGTTTCAAAGACTATATCAAATGGCTCTGTTTCCGCATCTGCAGCATCAGCTGGTGAAGGAACTATTCTCACTCTGAAGGCAACTCCTGCTGATGGGTATAAGCTGAAGACTCTGACGGTAAAATCAGCAGATGGAAAGACACTTGAGCTTATGACAGTCAAGGCCGACAGTGAATATTCATTTATAATGCCTGCCTCAAATGTTTCAGTTGATGCGTCCTTCGAGGTTGTTTCGCAAGAACCTTCACAGGATAATCCATTTGAAGATGTTTCAAAGGGTGCATACTACTATGATGCAGTTCAGTGGGCTTTCAGCAACAAGATTGCAACGGGCACTGACGCTTCTCACTTCAATCCAAATGGCATCACTTCGAGAGCACATGCTGTTACATTCCTCTGGCGTGCGGATGGTGAGAAGGCAGCAGATAGTCTGCTTCCATTTACAGATGTTCCTGCTGGCGCATATTATGAAAATGCCGTAAAATGGGCATACACAAACGATATCACAAAGGGTACGACTGCCACTACATTTGGTCCAAATGCAGACGTAAGCAGAGGTCAGCTCGTCGCATTCCTTTGGAGAATGGCAGGATCACCGAAAGCATCATCTGCGAATGCAGATGGCACTGCTCTTAAGAATTTTGACGACGTATCTTCAGACGCATATTATTATGATGCAGTAAGATGGGCAGTCAGCAAGGGCATCACTACAGGCACAAGCGACACTACATTCTCACCAAGCAGCAAGTGCACACGCGGACAGGTAGTGACATTCATCTATCGTTACGTGACTGGAAAATAAACGAGTCATACGGCGAAAAGCCAACAACTAAATGAGACGCATGACAGAAATCTATAATGAGACGCATGACAGAAATCTATAATAGACGCATGACAGAAATCTGATCAAGACATGTCGTTTGAACCGCGATCGGGCACTGATTGTCAGGTAGATTTAGAGTCATGGCTCTAGGCTGGCTTTAGTGATCATGATAAGAAAAAGCGCCCCCAGAAGACCATATCGGTCCTCTGGGGGCGCTTTGTTTATCAGCCAAATTGTGTTTATTAATCTTTGAACTTGATTCCGTTTTATTTAATCTGCACTTACGATAACTTCATCTAGTAGTCGCTTATGGCATGTTCATTTAGCAATCGTTTACAACAACTTTATCTAGTCGTCGCTTACGGCAAGTTCATTTAGCAATCGCTTACGACAACTTTATTTAGTCATCGCTTATGGCATGTTCATTTAGCAATCGCTTACAACAACTTTATTTAGTCATCGCTTACGACAACGTACTAATTTTACCTGCTTTAAAGTCAAGAACTCTGAGTGCGCGCTCTGTATAAGTTGTGCCGCCTACTGCATTTGCTGCTGCAGCATTTATGCCTTTAAGTGAATCTGTACCTATAATTGCAAGAAGCATCTTGCTTGCATCATTCTGTGTAATTTCTCCATTTCCGTCAGCATCACCGATCTTACGAGTTGCCACCCCATTAGCTATCACCGCATCAAGCGGAGCTGTATAGACACCGTTTACAGCAGTAAGCACACCGCCGTTTGCATATACTATTTCGTCTGCTCCAAGATTAGGTACTGAGAACTTGATATTGTCGCCGTCAACCGTTACGCCCGTAAGGTTTTCACTTGCTGCTCCCTTGAGATCCATATCAAATGATTCTTCTT
>CAVJDC010000179.1:0-3146 GCA_963648085.1 Anaerovoracaceae bacterium | reverse complement strand
CTGTAACTCATCGCCAGATGCTCTCCTTCACCTAGCGAAACATCATTTCTGGCACAATTCAGCTCCTATGCCAGCTAAAGTAAAAAAAAATTAAATATCAACATTTTAAAAAATATTTTATCGTTCGGATGCTTCATATGATATTTCATAAAATCGTATGTTCATCCTGTCTATATTTTACAATATTTTTTATCGCTATGCACTATAATTTTGCATTATTCACTTTATCTTCATACTGTAAAATTATTTTTTACTTCACCATTTTCGCACTGCATGCTGAAATAATATTGAGTAATAAAAAATCACAGCCGCGATTGCGACTGTGACGAAATCATAATTCCATTGATTCTAGTATAACGCATCTTTGATCAAGCTAGTTTGTCAGCGCTCTAAAGCGCTAAAAATCATCCTAAAGTACTATTGACCTCCATAGCCTCCATAAGCTTGATGTCTCTGTGATTTTCCTGGTAATATGTAAGTGTGAATTGATTTGCAAAGAGTATGACTGGTCTGTCGAAATGGTCATATGCCAGCATAGCCCTTGAATCAAGAGATTTATTTACTGCATCAAGATCATCGCTGTCTACCCACCTTGCAAGGCTGTAGTCAAGTCTATACATATCAATGTCGGAATTGTATTCGTTCTTTAGCCTATACTCGAAAACTTCAAATTGCAGCTGTCCTACAGCCCCGATGATAATATCATTGAAGTTGTTGTGATATACCTGAACGGCTCCCTCTTGTGCCAGCTGGTCCACACCCTTTAGAAAATGCTTCGCTTTCATAGTATTCTTTGGACTTACCTTAGCAAAAAGTTCAGGTGGAAATGTAGGAAGCGGCTCAAAGAAAAGTGGTTCTTTTCTGCTTGTGAGTGTGTCACCTATTTGGAAATTTCCGGTATCATATATTCCAATAATATCTCCTGCTATAGCAGTCTCTATATTTTCGCGGGCATTTGCCATAAGCTCAGTGGCTTGCGCAATTTTCATCTGTTTTCCCGTGCGAGAAAGTGTGACAGTCATACCTCTGTTGAATGTCCCTGAGCAAATTCTAAAAAATGCTAATCTGTCTCTGTGTGCAGGATTCATATTTGCCTGAATCTTAAATATAAATCCGCTGAAGTCTTCATCAAGAGGACTTACAGCACCTTCAGTTGTCTTTCGAAGTCCTGGCGCTGGTGACATAGCCAGAAAATGCTCAAGAAATGAAGTAATACCAAAGTCTGCAAGTGCAGAGCCAAAGAATACAGGTGACAGCTTTCCAGCGCTTATTGCTTCCATATCAAATTCGTTTCCAGCACCCTGAATAAGTTCAATCTCATCACGCAGTGCTGCAAGATTATATGTAGAGATCATTGATTCAAGCTCAGTTCCAAATATTCCTTCTTCTGAAAGCTTGATAACCTCTGATGGTTTGTCCTTCTTGTAAAGAATAATCTCATTTTTAAGCAGATCATATACACCTTCAAAATTCTGACCACATCCAATAGGCCATGTGACAGGTACTGAAGGAAGTCCCAGGACATTTTCAAGCTCCTCAACAAGATCAAATGCATTTTTGGTTTCACGGTCTAGCTTATTTATGAATGTAAATACGGGAATGCCTCTCATGCTGCAAACGCGAAAAAGCTTTCTTGTCTGCGCTTCTATGCCCTTTGCACCGTCAATCACCATTACTGCACTATCAACTGAAGTAAGTATACGGTAAGTATCCTCACCAAAGTCATTGTGTCCTGGAGTATCCATGATAGAAACAACTTTTCCATCATATTCGAATTGCATAACTGATGATGTGACAGAGATACCTCTCTGCTTTTCTATTTCCATCCAGTCTGACGTAGCAAATTTAGAATTTCTCCTCGCCTTTACTGTTCCGGCCTCTCTAATTGCACCGCCGTGAAGCAGCAGCTTTTCGGTAAGTGTAGTCTTGCCTGCATCAGGGTGCGAAATAATGCCGAAAATTCGTCTGGCATTTATCTGTTCTTCTCTGTCTGACATGATTAATAATTTCTCCTATCTGTAAAGGTCATCAAAAAAATTCAGGACGTCGTGGTAAATCCTTTGATTGTCTATTTCATTTATAAGCTCATGTCTCATATCTTCATATAATGAGCTTTTTACATTTCTATATCCGAGATTTATAAGCTGCGCCTCAAGCTTTCCAAATTTTGAACCGCTTGATATCACAGGATCCTGCGCACCAGCAATCATAAAAATAGGGAGTGATCTATGCTTAGGCTTCCAATCCTTGAATACAAAACATTCCTTCATAAGCTTGTAAAGATTTAAAAAACCATTTGTGGTAAAAGTAAATCCACAAAGAGGATCCTTTTCATATTTTTTTACGCTTTCAGGATTTGAAGATGTCCATCCAAATTTTGAATGAAATTTTCTCGTATAAGGCAGAAATGTAATGGCATTTAGCAAGCGATTTGGCTTTCTGTCTGATCCAAATGCGCTGAAAAGCTTTGCGAGAAAAAGTGCAAAGCCTACGAGGGTATTTTCAGTCGGAGGACCTGACATCACCAGTGCTTCAATTTCATCATCATGCTTTTTTAGATATTTTCTGGCTGCCAAAGTTCCCATACTGTGGCTAAAAATAAATACAGGCAGACCTGGCCAGTGTTTTTTGGCATACTTTGTAACCATAAATAAATCTTCTGTTATTACATCTGTATTTGATGTATAAAAATATCCAAGATCCTGAGCTGCAGAGACACTTTTGCCATGACCTCTGTGATCGTGAATAATGCACAGATATCCATTATCAGAAAGGAATCTCATAAAGTCAAGATATCTTTCCTTATGCTCTGCCATTCCATGAGAGAATTGTATTATACCTTTTGGATATATTTTCCCGTCAGGTTCGGCCTTCGGCCTAACTACAAGAACAGCCAGCTCTAGCCTATCATATTCTGATCTGAGTGTCAGATATTCTTCTCTCGGATTATATTCTTTTTCAAAATATAAATTATTATTTTCTAAATTCAGATTATACTCTATTGGATTTGGATGCTTTTCTCTCATATCTTGAAATGATTCAGTCATTTTCTTCTCTTTTCATCTCCTTACAGCTCAGGAACAGCACAGAAAAATTCAAGCATGTCTGGACCATTATTTTTCATCGAATGACTATGACCCTTTGGG
>CAVJDC010000178.1:0-3206 GCA_963648085.1 Anaerovoracaceae bacterium | reverse complement strand
ATCTAAATTCTCCAGAATCACCGATTTTCTCGAAAAAAAACAATCTGTATGGTTTAAATATTACAAGAAATGATATTACGAGGAAAAAACAGGTTATTCTTGTTGAGGGATATATGGATCTTGTCTCATTATATCAGCATGGCATTACAAATGTCGCTGCGTCGCTAGGTACGGCACTTACGGAGCAGCAATGCCTGCTGCTAAAAAGATATGCTGAAGATGTCGTTGTATCTTACGACGCCGACAGCGCAGGTCAGAAGGCAGCACTTCGAGCTATAGAGCTTCTTAAAAATTCAGGCCTAAATGCTAGAGTTCTGCATATAACAGATGGCAAGGATCCCGATGAATTCATAAATCGCCATGGCAAAGAGGAATTTGAAGAGCTGATAGATGATGCGATGCCTTATGCAGAATATCATATTTTCCTTGCAAGAGAAAAATATGACATTTCAAATTCATCTGGACGTATAGGCTTTTTAAAGGATATCAGCCGAACATTGATAGGTATGAGTCCTATAGAATCAGATGTATATATCAGATCAATTTCTCTTGAGCTTGGAATAAGTGAGGGAGCCTTGAGGCGTGAGATAAATAGAGAGCTTGAGATTGCTGACAAGCGAGATCACGGAGCACCGAGGCTTCAGGCTGAGGGAAGAAATCATTCGTCTTCAAGTGACGAAGCTGCAAATAGACAGACTCAAGGTGATGAATCACTTCAGTTTCATTTTTTGAGACTGATGATATTATCTCCGCGTTATATTGAAAAGGTGAAGGATAAAGGGTTTATATTTGAAGATCCGGGATGTCAGAGAATATACCATTTGCTGGAAAACCTATATAATGATTATTCAAAAATAGACATAAATATGCTAGAAGACAGCATTATTCCTGAGGACTTAGAAATATATAAAAAAATTATAAAGCTCCGCATGGACGAGGATAGCTGTGAGCGTGTATTTGCTGATTGCTGTGCAGCAGCGGATATGGCGCAGCTAAAAAAAAGGCAGTACGAAATATTAGAGATAATGAACCTATCTATGGAATCAGACGATAATGGCGACCAAAATAGGAAGCTTGCACAAGAACTGATGGATATTAGAAATAGAATAAATAGGTTAAAAGGGCTGTAAGACGGAGGGTGGATCTGAATGAAAAAGAATAATAAGGATCTTGAACTAAATCTTGAGCAAAATAATGAACAAAATCTTAGTAAGAGTCTCGAACAAGATTTAGAAAGCATTTTTGAAAAAAATCTTGATAATGATCTCGAACAGGACTTAGAAGGTGATTCTGAGGAAAAGCTTGATAAGAACTTAGAGCAGGACTTAGAAGGTGATTCTGAGGAAAGGCTTGATGAGAATCTTGAACAGGACTTAGAAGGTAATTCTGAGGAAAGGCTTGATAAGAATTTAGAGCAGGACTTAGAAGGTAATTCTGAGAAAAATCTTAATAAGAATCTTGAGCAAGATTTTGAAAATGGCTATGGACAGGATCTAAGGCTAAGAAAGCAGGAAGCCATAGGAGAACTTGTCGCACTTGGAAAAGAGAAGTCAATATTAACCTATAAAGATATCTCTGACAGAATAGAACATATTGAATTTGACAAGGATGACATCGACAGTATATATGAGGAAATCATGTCAAATGGCATTTTGATAGTTAATGAAAATAGCGACGAATTGCTTGATGATAAAGGAAACGGCAAAAGTATCGCAGAGAATGAAAAAGCAAATCTGTCAGAGAAAACACAGGCTAAAGGCTCCGAGTCAGATGATGATTTTGAGGAAACTATGGCAAAGGGTCTCATGATAGACGATCCTGTCAGGATGTACCTTAAAGAGATTGGCAAGGTTCCGCTTCTTTCGGCAGAGGAGGAACAGGAGCTTGCTAAGCGTATGGAGGAAGGTGACGAAGAGGCCAAAAAAAAGCTTTGTGAAGCAAATCTCAGGCTTGTGGTGAGTATTGCCAAAAGATATGTCGGAAAGGGAATGCTTTTCCTCGATCTGATCCAGGAAGGCAATCTTGGACTTATGAAGGCAGTTGAGAAATTTGATTGGCGCAGAGGATATAAGTTCAGCACATATGCAACCTGGTGGATAAGGCAGGCTATCACGCGTTCTATTGCAGACCAGGCAAGAACAATACGTATTCCAGTTCATATGGTTGAGACTATAAATAAGCTTACACGTATCTCAAGGCAGCTTCTCCAGGAAAAGGGTAGGGAACCGACGCCTGAGGAAATCGCGGCCGAAATGGAGATTTCTGTAGAGAAAGTAAGTGAAATTCAAAAATTCGCACAGGATCCCGTTTCACTGGAAACTCCTATCGGAGAAGAGGAGGACAGTCATCTTGGCGATTTTATTCCTGATGATGAAGCACTTGCTCCAGAGGATGCTACAGCTCAGACGATGCTAAAAAGGCAGCTTCTTGAGGTTCTCGATATTCTTACAGAGAGGGAGCAGATGGTACTCAAGCTTAGATTTGGTCTTGAGGACGGACACATGCGCACTCTTGAGGAGGTTGGAAGAGCATTTGACGTCACGAGAGAACGTATAAGGCAGATCGAAGCAAAGGCTTTGAGAAAGCTTAGACATCCTGCTAGGAGCAAGGTCTTAAGGGATTATTTAGAATAAAAGCATTTAATTTTATAAAAAAAGATATTGCAGTCAAAGAAGGCACTGCGATCAAGATGATATTGCGATAAAAAAAGACATTGCAGTCAAAGAAGGCACTGCGATCGAAAATATATTGTAATTAAAATGAATAATGTCAGCATAGATATCAGCAACACAATATATGGTGATAGTAAATGAAGCATGCTAAACAGTATAAAAGCTTTGCAGAGCCGGTCTGAGATGATATCGGACCGGCTCGAAGATTATTGTACAAATACCGGAGGAAATATTATGGAAATTAAATTGTCAGAACGCATGCAAAAGATAGCGGATCTTTCTTCTGGCAGTGAAATAGTTGCAGATATCGGAACAGACCATGGATATATTCCGCTTTGGCTTCTTTTGAATAATCTTTGCAGTGGTGCAATTCTTGCCGATATAAATCAAGGACCTCTTGATAAGGCTGCTGCTAATGCCAACAAATATCTTCCAGGCAGAAAACTTGATCTTAGGCTTGGAAGTGGTCTTGAGGTATTAAAGAAAGGGGAAGCTGATACTGTAATTATCGCGGGAATGGGAGGAGATCTCATT
>CAVJDC010000177.1:0-3286 GCA_963648085.1 Anaerovoracaceae bacterium | reverse complement strand
GACTTGAGCGCAAGAGAAAGAATCTTTCAGCATCCTACAATCTTATGCAAAAGGACGAAGATGGCGTATGGCGAACTCTTTTGGAGAATGCAAAGGAAAAAGCTTTAAATGAAAAGGCAGTTGAGATAATTGGACTGGAATACGAGCAATTTAGCCAGGTAATTGTGCTTCCTCAGGGTAAGTTTGAAAAGCTGTTGACATCAAACTCTGACGAGAAGGAAAAAATCCTTACCAGCATCTTTGGAGAGGACAAGTGGCAGGAAATTGCCGAGAAGCTGTACCAGGAAGTAGTTGAGAGAAAAGAGGCTCTAAAGAAAAAGAAGGATCGGATCGACAACAGCCTGAAGGACGAACATTGTGAGACTATAGCAGAACTTGAACTAGTTATTTCACATAAAGAAAAGCAGCTTGAGGACAAGGATAATGATTACAAAGCTGCAGGGTATGAGAAGCAGCAAAAGAAGTTGCAGGAGCAGCGGGCAATTGCTGATAGATTTGGTGACCTTCATAAAGCTGAAAAAAGAGTCGAAGAATTAGCTGCACAGGAGGCTGAGTGTAAAGCTTGGAGCAAGGCAGTCGATGATGCAGTCCGAGCCAATAAGGTCAAGGGCCTATTGCAGGATGAAAAAACAGCTAAGGAGGCATTGAAGGGGAGAAAGCTAGCCGGAGAAAAGGTACGCAGCGCTGCAACACTAAAAGAGAAAAAGGCTATTAGTGCCGCTGAACAATTAAAGGCACATAATGAAAATGCTCCTGAAATCGAAGCTAAGAAAAAGCTAAAGATTCAGTATGAGGCCAAGAGAGCAGACTATGCAGGGCTAGATGAAGCCAGTAGTGCAGTTAAAAGGGCAAAGAAAGCAGAAAAAGCAGCTCAGACTGATGAAAAGGCAGCAAAGGAGGAGCTGGATACCTTTGAACCGCAGATTGTTAAATTGCAGAACGCTTATGACAAGTTGGTAAGTGAGCATAAGGATTTGCTAGATCGCTACTTGGCCGGAATTACAGGAGAATTAGCAGATCAGCTTGTCGATGGCAAGCCTTGCCCTGTATGCGGCAGTACAGCTCACCCTTGCAAGGCTATAAAAGCAGATAATAGTGTCACAAAGGCTATGGTTGACAAAAAGAAGGAAGATGCTGAGGAAAAATATACTGCGATTCAAAATATATTGAGTCAGCAGGAGTCGGCTAAAAATGCATATGAAGAGAAACGAACCCAGACTCAAAAAATGTATAATGAGGTCGTTGCTGCTGAGGCTAAGCTGGAGGGAATACAGAAGAATCTGGTAGAGAGCCTTACTTCATCAAAACAGCTTGAAGATGCTATTAAGGCTTTGGATGATGAGATAAGTAACTTTGATACTCAAAAGATTGCTTTAGAGGCTGCCGAGAAGTCTGCAAACGAAGCATATACAGAGGCAAAGGCTAAAATAGAGCCGGCAGAAAATGAAATTAAGGCTGCAGATGCACAGCTGGATAAGGCTGCAAAAGCAGCTATAAAAGGATTAAAGGATAATAACTTTACTTCAGAGGAAGAAGCCGCAGAGCTGATGTTAGAAGAGAATGAAATAGAATCCCTGCGCACAGATATCGCCAATTACAAGGCAGCGGTTAAGGCGGCAAATGAGAACCATAAGAATTTGACAAAAGAGTTAAAGGATAAGGCAGAGCCGGATAAGGCAGAATGCGACAGAAAACAGGAGGAGATAACTGAGGCCCAGAAAACTTATGCTAAGGAGCGCGGTATTTTGGAGTCTGAGATTAAGCGATTGAAGGAAAAAAAGGATAAATTAGATGCCGAGGGCCAAGGAATAGAGGACAAAATCCACGAAGCAGAGGATGATTTTGCTTTTGCCAAAAAACTTAGAGGTGATTCTGGTACAGGACTGCAGCGATATGTACTGGGAATTATGTTTTCTTCTGTCGTTGCGGCAGCAAACAAGATGCTGGAAATGGTTCATGGCGGCAGATATAGATTATTCAGATCTGATGATAAGGCCCAGGGTACAAACAAGAGAGGCTTGGAATTAAAGGTATTTGACAGGAACAGCGAAGAGCATGAAGGAAGATTTGTCAGCACACTCTCCGGTGGAGAAAAATTCCTGGCTTCACTTGCTCTTTCAATAGGTATGTCTACTGTGGCTCAAAAAAGCGGAATTAAAATTGAGGCCCTATTTATTGATGAGGGCTTTGGTTCCCTTGACGAGGATTCTATAAATGATGCCATGAATGTGCTTAATAGTATTCAAGAGGCGAATGGACTTGTCGGCATTATTTCTCATGTGCAGATACTTCAGGATAGAATACCTACAAAGCTCAGAGTGGAGAAAGTCGACAGGGGCAGTCATATAGTGCAGACAATCGGTTAAAATAGTAAATTTACAGCAGGGTCTTTGTTTTTCTCGGGAAGCTGTTCGTCGCTTGCCAGTTTGCGAATGATATTATCAAGAAACTCGATGCCTAAGTGGAGTTTCATTGTTCCATGAGAACAGGAGCTTGCGCTTGTCGGAACGCTGTTTTGCTATTGGATACGTTCGATAAATTCAGACGGTCTAACTGCCGGTACCGGACTGGAAAGAAAATCTCTGATGTTTCTGGTGATTATGAAATCAGCCTTTATGCGTGAAGCGCATACCATTTGTAAGGCATCTTCATAATCTGAAGTCTGCATAAGTGCGGCTCTTTTCAGGTCATTAGCTTTCAGATCTTCAATAGAGAATATAAGAAAAAGCTTATTTATAACATCCAGTGTTTTTTCCGGAGTAAGTTCTTTTCTCAGTATATATACAATATTGGGAATGGAAAGTGATGAAACACATCCATCCAACTTATCTACCTCGCAGTATTTCCATACTTTTGATGAAGACTCGAGAAAATCAGTCCTTGCACAAAGGACATCAAGGATCACATTGGTATCAATAAGTACTTTCATGTTTTTTTAACCTTTCTTCGCGAAGAACTTCTTCATCGTAATCATTTTTCAGGACGCCGGTGAGAGAATCAGTCAGGAACGAAACAGTGCTGTTTCGTGAAACAAGTCGTGCAACCTCGCGTCCGTTTTTTAAAATGATTATTTCGTTACCAAGCTGAACGGCCTGCAGGTATTTACCGAAATTATTCTGCATATCTGTAGCTGTAGCTGTTAACATAATAAACACCTCCTTTAGCTAATATTATTATATACGAAATTAGCTAAAATATCAATAGAAGAGACTTTGAGGGAAATAATGGCTATTCACGCTTTTCTCGGGGATTTGGTTTTGGCTGCAGGATATAAATGAGAACCTCG
>CAVJDC010000176.1:0-3303 GCA_963648085.1 Anaerovoracaceae bacterium | reverse complement strand
GAGTCTGCTGAGGCTGCTGACGCTGAGGCTGCTGACACTGAGGCTGCTGACGCTGCCGACGCTGCTGACGCTGAAAAGTCTGGCGGAGCTGAGTCTGCTGAGGCTGAAAAGTCTGGCGGAGCTGAGTCTGCTGAGGCTGCTGACGCTGAGGCTGCTGACACTGAGGCTGCTGACGCTGAAAAGTCTGGCGGAGCTGAGTCTGCTGTGACAGTTGAAGAAGCTGATTTAGGTTCAGCTGGCGGGAATTCGTTGTATATGCCAGAGGATTTTGGACAGCTTGTGACAGCTGAAAATGTTGACAATGCAGTTGACAAAATATATGAAATTTATGGCAAATATTCGGATGTGTATGGTGAGTATATAAGGTCGTATGCAGAGGGCTCAAAGGATTTGTCTAATACAAATGATGCTATGACTGACGGAAGTTCTGAGAAATCGGGAGCGGCCTCTGAAAGTGCAGCCGAAAGCTCTGAGAAATCGGGAGGAGACTCTGAAAGCTCTAAAAATTCAGATGCAAAATCTGAAAATTCAAATGGAAAATCTGCAAAATCAGCCGTAAAATCTGGAAAATCGGATAAGGAGACAGAAATTACAGATAAAAAAAGTCTCATAGAATCGATTTCTGAGGAAGTACCTGTTCTTTTATATCATCATCTTCAACCAGAAGCAGACGGATCAAATGGAGCAGTAATTCCTGTCGAGCTTTTCGAAAAGCATATGAAGGCTTTGGCTGAGAATGGATACAGCGCTGTGTCGTGCAGTGAGGTGATATCATATGTAGAAAAGGGCACTCCGCTTCCGGATAATCCTGTGATGATAACATTTGATGATGGATATCGGAGCAATTATGAATATGCATATCCGATTTTGAAGAAATATGGCCTTAAGGCTACGATATTTGTAATAGGAACAAGCTTCGGATCGGAAACATACAAGGATACGGATATGAAAACCATTCCGCATTTTGGATTGAGTGAAGCAAAGGAAATGGTTGATTCGGGTGTAATTGAGATTCAGAGTCATACTTATGATATGCATCAAAGTGAAGAAGGAGAGGCTCTTCGTGCGGCGGGCGCGGCTGGTGGTGAAAAGGCAAGTGCGGGCGCGGCTGGGAAGGTTCGCATGAATTTGCTGATGTTTGATGGCGAGTCTGAGTGGGATTATGCGAAACTGCTCGAGGAGGATGCGGCAGATGAGAATCGTTTGATTTCGAAGATTATGGGGGAAGATGCGTACGCTCTTGCCTATCCGAACGGCCAGTATTCTGAGCTGACTGCGGCTGTCCTTAAGGGCTGCGGGATAAAAATGACTTTTACGGTCATTCCTGGGGTGAATACGGTGGTGAAAGGACTGCCGCAGAGCCTTATGCAGATGAAGAGATTTATTATGAATGAGGAAATAGATGCAGAGTCAATGCTGAAAAAAATATCAGGTATTGATGAATAGGTGATTATGAATAAATTATTAAATGGCAGTTTGTGAAAAAACAGAAAATGATTAAATAACAAATGGTAAAGCGTGAATCACAGAAGCCATTTAAAGCAGCATAGAATTGATGATCGCTTGATTGGTGAGGCGCTTGTAGGCGGAGGATGTCTGGCATTGCGTTATAAAATTATCTATTATTTTCATGAAGAAACTTATATGATATCATGAGCATATGCGATAAGTTCATAGGAGGTTTTTTATTATGATAAATGCAAGAGAAATGTTAAACGATTTTCAGAATGGTGTTGCTGTACTCAGTGAAGCAGAAGCTGCTACTATGGGTGCTTTTATGAATCTTCAGGGGGCTGCATGCAGTGAAGGTGCGCTATCAGTAAAGACTAAGGAGCTCATCAGTATTGCTATCGGCGTTTATAATAGATGCCAGTATTGTATCGTCGTTCATACATACAATGCCCTTAAGGCAGGCGCTACAAGAAAAGAAATCCTCGAAGCTGCAATGGTTGTAATCGCAGGCTTTGGTGCTGGCCCTTCGCTCGCATACTCAGCAACTGTACTCAATGCAGCACTTGATGAATTTGAAAATGATTTCAAATAAGAGTCTTGATTAGTTGAATTTCTATCGACATAATCGATGTCTTGATTTGTAAAGGTAAAGAGAAAAAAGATAGAAAAAGCGGGAAGCCTCACAAGCTGAGGCATCCCGCTTTTGTATTAATAAGTATCTAAGATGATTTAAGAATCAAAGCTTGAGCCAGCTTCGGTGTCTGAAACCAGCTGCATTATTTTAACCAAACTCATCGTCCGAGCTAGCTGCATCGTCTGATTCAATTATATCGTCCGAGCTAGCTGCATCGTCTGATTCAATTATATCGTCCGTGCTAACTGCATCGTTCAAACCAGCTGCAGTGCTTGAATCGACATCACCGTGTAAACCATTTTCACTTCCCAGGTCAGCTTTGCGTGAAATTATTCGTCCTTATTGAATGCCGTGGCAGTGTGACCTGTTGCGAACAAGAGCGTAGTATCGCCATCTTTTCCCTCAGAAAATCCGATGGTCTGACCCTTGTGTATACCAAAATTTCCCTTTGGCTCAGTCATGAGAGTACCGAAAATTTCATTATTTGCAGCAAACATACATCTTACGATTGCTCTTTCAGGCTGTGCGTCAGGTCTGTAAAGAATGACAACTACATCATCAGGAAATCCTGGATATCTGAACGGGTCGAGATAAGAATATTCCTCACCGCGAAGCTTAGTTCTTTCAGGGCTGGCAGTATCATAGCTGTCACACATTTTCTGAGAAAATTCAGTATATTCAATAATATTTATACCGAGCTTTGTAAGCTCAGTAAAGTAGTGATCCTGAGGAGTAATAGTTGTCACTAATACACGCCCTTCATCCGAAGGAAACTCTTGATGCATATATTTTCCGTGATATCTAAATACGAGCAGTGAAATATTTTCTGGCACAGCGCACTCTTTAAATGTGCCATCGTCACTCAGGCATCCAAGCTTGTACGGCTGAAATGACAGACCAGCATCGTCGTCAATATATCCAAAAGTACAGATTCCTGTAACATCGTCAGAGATATCATCGCCAATAAGATCTTCGAGAATATCGCGGCACTCGATATAAAGGTAACCGCGGTAAAATTCTCTGAAATTTGCTTCGCTCATGAGGCGAAGACCTTTTTTTTCAGCAGATGCTTTATCCATGATTTTTAATTCCTTTCTTAGTAATGTCGAAGAATATTCGTCAATTTCTAAATTTCACAACTTTTATTATACTACTTTTCATTGCAATAGAGAACAATTTTTTAAAAATTAGTCATTGCCGAATAAGCTTCAAATAAA
>CAVJDC010000175.1:0-3314 GCA_963648085.1 Anaerovoracaceae bacterium | reverse complement strand
ATTCGCGACAACACCCACAAGCGCCACCACACCTACAACACCCACAGCACCTGCCCCATTCGCGGCATCACCCACAGCACCCACCACGTCTTACGAAAGTGCACAGGCAGGAGCATCGCTTCCTCCAAAATCCCTGCATCTCGATCAACCTGATGTCAAACGCATGCAATTTGACATGATTTTATCTAATCCGCCATATATTCCAAATGATGTCATAGAGACTCTTCAAACAGAGGTCAGAGATCACGAACCGCATCTTGCGCTAAGCGGCGGCGATGATGGTCTCGACTTTTACAGAATCATAGCAAATGAGGCACATCTTTATATGAAGGACGATGCATTCCTGATGATGGAAATCGGACATGACCAGGGTGCTGCTGTATCAGAGCTTCTCACATGCAATGGAAAATATTATGATATCAAAATTCACAGAGACTTATCAGAACATGACAGAGTTGTCACATGTAAAAAAATGTAAATTAACTCTTCTTGTAGGTAGTCTGTCTGCTGGAAAAGCCGCGAAGCCGTCCTATGTAATGAAGAGGAAAATATCCGCAAATATTTGATTTTATTTGCGAAAAACTTTTGAAAAAGTATTGCCCGTGACATTTAAATGTGATAAACTTTAAAAGCTGTTGGGCGTCAAAATAGTACGCAGACAGCAGATTACAGAATATATCAGAAGAAAAATCCTGCCCTTCATTTAGATATTATGGCAGGAAAAACCGAAAAAGAACGTGAAGTTTACAGACGCTTTACGCCAGAAAGGTGAAAAAAATGAGAGAAGGAATCCACCCAGGATACCAGGTTTGCAAGGTTACTTGCGGATGCGGAAATACATTTGAAACTATGTCCATGAAACCGGAAATGAGATTAGACGTATGCTCAGCATGCCATCCTTTCTTCACAGGCCAGCAGAAGCTCATCAGCCGTGGTGGTCGTGTTGAAAAGTTCAAGAAGAAGTTCAATCTCGAATAATTTGGATTTTCGGACCGGAATTTTCATTCCGGTCTTTTTTTGATATAAAAAGACAATACTCCAATCAGTTGCCATTGCCCGAGCAGCAAACTGCATAAGACAGTAAGTGCATCGGATATGGCAGGCTTTTCAAAATTGCAGGAATCACAGGTGCCGCAAGTGTCGCAGGGAACGAAAGGCTGTAAGTGTCGCAGGGACCGAAAGGCCGTAAGTGTCGCAGATGCAGCGGGTTACATAAGACAGTAAGTGCATCAGATATGGCAGGCTTTTCAAAATTGCAGGGATCACAGGCATCACAAGTGTCGCAGGAAACGAAAGGCCGTAAGTGTCGCAGATGCAGCGGGCTACATAAGACAGTAAGTGCATCGGATATGGCAGGCTTTTCAAAATTGCAGGAATCACAGGTGCCGCAAGTGTCGCAGGGAACGAAAGGCTGTAAGTGTCGCAGGGACCGAAAGGCCGTAAGTGTCGCAGATGCAGCGGGCTATACATGCAGACATGCAAGTGGCATAAATATTGCAAACAGAGCGTGTGAGGATTATTTGCAGCAGGACGGATTGGAGTTTGTTAACATGCTGCCATTTTTTATCAGTGGTATGGAAATGGTATCGATATATGTGTTATAATATAAGATATGCGAAAAATTGAACGCGCTTCGATGAGTAACTATTTAGCGATCAATTATCACGCAGATTATTCAGTTGCGCTGTTGCACAGAGGGAGAACGATCAGAATGTATGATAAACTCGATTTTATTCAGAGTAAATATGAAGAACTCAGCCTAAAAGTTTCTGACCCTGACATCATAGCGAATCAGACTGTATGGCAGAAATATGCCAAGGAAATAGGCGAGATGGAGCCGATTGTCCAGAAGTACAGCGAGTACAAAAATGTTGTAGAGGCTATTAAAGAAGCCAAGGATATACTGTCAGACAGCGGTTCTGATGAAGATATGAAGGAGCTTGCGAAGATGGAACTCGCAGAGCTTGAAGGAAAAGATGAAGCTTTGAGTGAAGAACTCAAGGTACTTCTCATTCCGAAGGATCCAAATGACCAAAAGAATGTTATCCTCGAAATCAGAGCTGGTACGGGCGGTGAGGAAGCAGCTTTGTTTGGGGCAGATCTTATGCGTATGTATATGAGATATGCTGAACGCAAGGGCTGGAAAACAGAGATGATGGACATAAACGACACAGGAATCGGTGGAATAAAGGAAGCGGTTATACTTATCAAAGGAAAAGGTGCTTATTCGCGCCTCAAGTATGAGAGCGGAGTGCACAGAGTCCAGCGAGTACCTGAAACTGAATCAAGCGGCCGTATTCATACATCTGCTGCTACAGTTGCCGTACTTCCAGAAGCTGAGGACGTAGAAGTAGATTTAAATCCAAATGACGTACGCGTCGATGTATATCGTGCTTCAGGAAATGGAGGTCAGTGTGTAAATACTACAGACTCCGCTGTTCGTCTGACTCACGAGCCTACGGGTATCGTCGTTACATGTCAGGATGAAAAGTCTCAGCTTAAGAATAAGGAAAAAGCATTCAAGGTACTCAGAGCAAAGCTTTATGACATGATGCTCAGCCAGCAGCACGACGAGCAGGCTGAGGAAAGAAAAAGCCAGGTAGGCAGTGGTGACAGAAGTGAGCGTATAAGAACTTACAATTTCCCACAGGGCCGTGTTTCGGATCACCGTATTTCGCTTACTTTGTACAAGCTCGACAGCTTCCTTGATGGAAATATTGATGAGATTGTCGATGCGCTCATCACTTCGGACCAAGCGGAGAAGATGAAAAACTTTTAAAAAACAATGCTTTAAAGGGAATGAGCACTGTGAGAAATGCAAGCTGCGCAGGAGACACAATTACAGTGTGCCTTTACTTTAAAGCAAATCAGAGTGCTGACAAGCTTGTTTGATTAGTTTGGAAATGGAATCTGCTGCCTATAGAGGCGGGGGATACCCAGCGCTGCTTTATATTGAGAAGAAGAAAATCACCAAAATTGCTAATTGTATACATGCAAGTTGTACGCATATAAGCTGCAAGCATGTAAGTTGTAAGTATGTAAGCTGCAAGCATACAAGTTGTAGGCATGTAAGCTGCAAGCATACAAGTTGTAGGCATGTAAGCTGCAAGCATGCAAGTTGTAGGCATGTAAGCTGCAAGCATGTAAGCTGTAAGTATGTAGGCTGCAAGCATGTAAGCTGTAAGTATGTAGGCTGCAAGCATGTAAGCTGCAAGCATGCAAGTTGTAGGCATGTAAGCTGCAAGCATGCAAGTTGTAGGCATGTAAGTTGTAAGTATGTAAGCTGCAAGCATGTAAGTTGTAAGTATGTAAGC
>CAVJDC010000174.1:0-3325 GCA_963648085.1 Anaerovoracaceae bacterium | reverse complement strand
CTTCTCAAGAGCCTGTATAGCTTCTTCTGAGGCGTCCGGAAGCATCTGAATAATCATGCCTCCCGCTGCCGCGACCTCTGCATTTTCGTCAAGCTTTACTCCAAGCGAGACAGAAGTCTCCTTTTGCTCGGAAATAAAGAAATATGCCGTCATGTCGTCAGCAATCTCACCAGTAACGAAATCAATTTTGCCCATATAAGGTTCTTTCATCATATCAGCATCTCTGATACATGTAAGAACACCTATGCCAAGAGCTCCTCCTACATCAGGAGTCCCGTCATCGTGAGGAGGAAGGTCTACTGCAGGATTTGCAATATATCCCTTGACACTCCCATCAGAATATGCTGTGCAAAGAACTTGCTGTGCAGGACCGTCACCCTTGAACTGAAGAGTAACCTTAAATCCAGGTTCCCTCATCATAAGACCCATGAGTCCTGTACCTGTAAGTGCTCTTCCAAGAAGGTGCGTAGCAAGAGGCGATGTCTCATGAATGATACGTGCATCGTCTGCCATCTTTGTAGTAATAGCAAGATATACACGAAATGCACCGCTTTTGTCTATTCCTGTTATTGCTTTGTTTATCTTCATAAATAATTGGCTTCCATTCTTTTTAAATTTTTTTACTAGGATATCTCTGCTCAGACCTATCTGATTGGCGCCATCTGTTCGGTGCTATCTGATTAGTCTTACCTAGCCTTATCTTGCTTAGTCCTCCACACAAGTAAGGAAGTATGCTTCGATATCCTCCCATGTAGTCAGGCGATTTTCATCTGTAAGATCAGGTCTTACCCACTTTTCAAATTCGCCAGTAGGATTCATCCATTCCTTAGGAACGTCCAGCTTCCAGAATTTAAATCCTCTCTCGAAACCATATTTTAATCCATCAAGCTGTATAGTTCCTTCACCCTTATCGTTGATAGGGTTTAACGTGTATAATTCAGTATTTGCATATGTGCTTGTCTTTACTCCTAATTTTCTCATCGTTTTTCCTTTCTTTTTCCATAATATGGTTCAAATTATATTTATATACTTTTAATAATACCAATATAAAATATCTCTGCCTTAAAGCTATCTGTCTTAAAGCTATCTGCCTTAAAGCTGCCTGTCTTAAAGCTATCTGCCTTAAAGCTGTCTGCCTTAAAGCTGCCTGTCTTAAAGCTGTCTGCCTTAAAGCTATCTGCATTAAAACTGCCTGCCTTAAAGCTATCTGCCTTAAAGCTGCCTGTCTTAAAGCTATCTGCCTTAAAGCTATCTGCCTTAAAGCTGTCTGCCTTAAAGCTGCCTGTCTTAAAGCTGTCTGCCTTAAAGCTATCTGCATTAAAGCTGCCTGTCTTAAAGCTATCTGCCTTAAAGCTATCTGCCTTAAAATTATCTGCAATAATGCCGCGCCACTACATAATGCATTACGAAATCTTATATAAATGAATACTCACCGCAGCATCTGCCTGTAATCACATACCTGGCGGCCCTAAAATCATCTATCAATCTTGCATACCTTATATTCGTCTTCATATTCTTCAGCAGTCTCAGGATCGAAATTTTCATCAAGCTTGTAAATAGCCAAGCGACCTGTAGTTTTTTCAGAGTCTTCGATAATCTTCCTGATAATTTCTTCCTCTGATAAACCATCAATCGGACCTGAAACCACATCCTTCAGTTCCAGCATTTCGTAAATCTCTTCGATAGTGTCTCCCATAACCTTCGAGCGGAACATGCCCTTCAGCACATAACTGCACTTGAACTTTTTCTTTTCACTTTCCATTTTCTTATGCTTCTCCATCTTTCTTTCAGCAGCCTTGTGCAAAATCCAAGACCTTGCTGCTGACCACCATTCATTTGCGCTTAGTCTTTACTGCTAGCCTTACGCCAATACCTCGTCGGACACAAGCGTGGGCAGCAAAAGGCTTCCTTAACTTCCTCACTGGCCATAAAATGTTTACCCGCAATTCATATAATTATAGCATATTTTCATGAAATTGTCTTATTTTTTTAGGTGATGCTGTGTCACCCAACCCCCAAGAAACATTCTCTGTAAATGCCCTTTCGAATTTCCCTGCAAATAATAAAATACTGCCGCGCATCTGTGACATGTTCTCCAAAGGATATACAGAGATTACTTCACAGTCCGATGCACAGCAGGTCTGTCTAAATTTTTTTCTTTTATTCAGGTTTTTGAATATCAGCTCTTTCGATAATCTATTCTTCCTCTTCGTAGACTACATAATACTTGCCAGTGCTTGGATCGTGATATACGGTGCCAAACTGTTCATAATTCTGTTCTACATTTGATACAGTATTTGGATCGTCACTGAGACTTTCATTTAGCTCAATTTCTTCGTCCATAGTGACATCTTCCTTTACTACCTTCTTTGTGATATCTACATTCCAGTTTAGGATGACCGCTACCATCAGACCACATGCAAATACCAGCATAACGTCTGAAAGATTTGATACACCGTCCATAGGGTTGATATCACCCATCATACTCATGTCGTCATCGCCTCCAAAGCGACTTCCGAAACGTGAACCCTTTCCCCTTCTGCTCACAGTAAATCACTCCTTCCGAGTATGGCTTCCACAACAAGCTCAAGTGATGACATATAATCAGAATACCATCTTTTTCTCGCTATAGTTATCAAAAATGCAACTGCTGCCGCGATTAGACCTGCTACTGTAGTGTCGAAAGCAGTAAGCATCGATGCTGACAGCGTGGCAGTATCTCCATTTGCAAGTGCCTGAATTCCAGGGCCAAGAGGAATAAGCGTGCCTAGAAGGCCGAAGATAGGACCCAGCTTTTCTACTATTTCCGATACAAGAAGTATCCTCTGATAATGCATACGTTCCTGATAAATAAGCCTTCCCGCAAGTGCCTCAAGAGTATCTTCGTCAAGGACACTATGCTTAGTGAGCTCAAGAAGAGCTAGCTTCTGCCTTCTCAAAAGTCCGCTCTCGATAATGACTTTTCTGAGAGGAACCTCCTCAAGCTTGATAGTATCAACTAAGTTTGGCAAGTCAGCCTTGAGAAGTCGGTGCTCCGTAAAGTATTCTACTATCAGAGATCCCAAAATGACGATAACAAGTGCTATCAGAAGAAGGAGGACAATCATAACAGGCGTCCTCAACAGTGTCGACAGTTCTCTCAATAACGTACTTGCAGTTGTACTAAAATTCACGACAAAATACCTCCCATTTACATATATTTTCACTGTTTGCATATATTTTCACTGTTTGCATACGTTTTTACAGTTTGCATACATCTTCATGGTTTGAATATATCTTCATAGTTTGCATACGTTTTTACAGTTTGCATACATCTTCATGGTTT
>CAVJDC010000173.1:0-3330 GCA_963648085.1 Anaerovoracaceae bacterium | reverse complement strand
TGTGAGATCAGAGTGCCACATGTGTGGAGTGCTTGAGAGCAAAGCTTCGCAGGAGTGACAAGCATGAGATCGGTGCATCGCATGTGTGGAGTGCTTGAGAGCAAGGCTTCGCAGGAGTGACATATTTGCAAAATGTGTAAGCTTTGGTCGTATGTCTCATATGAGATCCCTGCAGAAGAAGGAAAATCAATTGTGAAAAGAAAGTTGGCAGGTTGTAAATAAAAAAATATAATTGTACAAAGAAGAGCATAATTAAAGGTATCGGAGAAGCTATGAAAGAGAAAATTAAAATTTCTAATGCAGTAGTAAAAAGACTTCCAGTTTATCGCAGATATCTGGAAGAACTCATTGAAAAAAACATTGTAAAGATTTCGTCAGATGAGCTAAGCTCACTTATAGGATTTTCTGCATCTCAAATCAGACAGGATTTAAATAATTTCGGAGGATTTGGCCAACAGGGTTATGGCTACAATATAAAAGCTCTTTATAAAGAAATAAATTCCATCCTCGGGCTCGATAGGGAATACAAGATGGTAATTGTTGGAACAGGAAATCTCGGTCAGGCTCTCGCCAATCATTCAAAATACCACAGAACAGGATTTCCAATTGTTGGAATGTTTGACACAAATCCCAAAATTATCGGTCTTAAGATAAATGATATCCAGGTTATGGACAGTGAAAAGCTTGTTGATTTTTTGAAGGCAAATAAGGTTGATATCGGGATTATCACTACAGACAAGGCTGCGGCTCAGACAGTTGCAGATCAGCTTGTGGAGGGAAATGTAAAAGGCATCTGGAATTTTGCAACTACTGACCTCAAGGTGCCTGATTATGTCGAGGTCGAAAATGTTCATGTGACAGATTCACTGAACGTTTTGGCTTATCATATCAAGCAAAGGGACGACGATTGATCTCGAAGCATCAGCTGTAAATTATGATGCATAATCTCAGAGCAATAGTCTTGAGTCATGATGCTTAATCATGAAGCTGCATGTATATATAAAAAAGTCACAGAGCAGTATACCGACCCCCAAAAGTTGGATTTTTTGATCCAACTTTTGGGGGTCGGTGCAATAAACTACTCTTTTTTTATGCATTTTTGAGCATTTTTATCTTAATTATTCTTGCTTCTGTCTCGCGGCAAATGAAGCCATGTGCGTTCATTTTTTATCTCGCGTGTTCATATTTTTTATTTGACGCAAAAAAGAAAGGAGCTTGGCATTAATGGCAGATTTCCATTAATGTCAAGCTTGTCTTGTAATCTGTATCATCTCTGCACAGAATATCAGATAATTTTCACTATCATAATCTGGCTTTGATTGTCAGTGTGCTTTCAGGCAATTAAGCCTGTTCAGGTGCATCTACCGGACAAATAGAAGCGCAAGATCCGCAATCGATGCAAGCTTCAGCATCAATCTGGAATTTAGCATCTCCCTGAGAAATAGCATCAACAGGACACTCAGCTGCACATGCACCACACATAATGCAGACATCCTTAATTGTATAAGCCATAGTAATACCTCCTTGATTTTTATCAATACTATATACGATGTATTATAGCAAATCTTAAATGGATTAACAATAAAAATTTGCGATGAGAATATTTATTTATTCTTTCACAATGTGTTTCTTGATAGCGGGTAAATCAATTTTACAAGCCCATTACCTTTAAGATGGTGGGTAGTTGACACAAGGATTCATGCGAATATTATGAAGAACGACAGGCATAGCTTTAGAGTGTGGAGCTTTGCATTGACAGCTTTGCAATCTATGGAATATAATTTGACGTGAAATGGAAAATCACACAGCTAGGGATATGATGACTGACCGACTAATGATTAAGAGAAGTGGCTGATTAATAATAAGAGAAGTGGCTGATTAATAATAAGAGAAGTGGCTGATTAATAATAAGAGAAGTGGCTGATTAATAATAAGAGAAGTGGCTGATTAATAATAAGAGAAGTGGCTGATTAATAATAAGAGAAGTGGCTGATTAATAATAAGAGAAATGATGGACTAGCGATTAAGAAAAGTGACTGACTAGTGATAGAAAAAGTGGAGGCGTAGTCAGATGAAAGTATATGGATTGTCGGGTAAGAGTGGCACGGGCAAAAGCTATCAGGCTATGAATATATGTTATGACCGTGGCATTGAGGCAATTATCGATGATGGGATATTTATATGCAAAAATAGCGTGCAGGCGGGTCACTCTGCAAAGCGTGCAGCAAATAAAGTGACAGCAGTAAAGATTGCTCTTTTTACGAAGGATGAGGATCGTGATGCGGTAGCAAAAAAAATACTTGAAAAATCACCGAAAAGTATTCTTGTGCTGGGAACCTCTGACAGGATGGTAGAAAAGATATGCGCCAGACTCGGACTTCCTGAGGTTTCCGAGATGATTCATATTGAAGACATCGTGAGTGAAGAGGAAATCGAGATTGCGAGAAAACAGCGTGATGAAGAGGGAAAGCATGTGATACCTGTTTCTACATTTGAGATAAAATCGCAATTTTCAGGATATTTCATGGCACCGCTGAAGATGCTTAGATGGCGTGGAAAACATCTTGATGAGTCAGAAAAAACGGTCATGCGTCCGACATATAGCTATTTAGGTGATTTTACTATCGAGGACAAAGCCGTCAAAAGACTGATAAGGCACTCGTGCAGCAAGAGCTCTCTTGTTTACGATGTTTCAAAATGCACTACAAATAATACTCGGGAGGGAATGGAAATAAAGCTTTCAGTGACGCTATATATGGAGCCTGATATTATGAGCAAAGCATACGAGCTCCAGAAAAATATTATAATGGAGGTCGAAAAAATGACAGCCTTCAACATACTGTCAGTAGATATATTCGTGAAAAATTTAAAAATGAAATGATTCAGAGAAAAAATACGGACAAATGCCTTAGCAGAGAGAATATATATGCGGGCATTAGGGTGAAAAAGGGAGAACTAAATGGCAGCATATGAATGTATCATAGAGCTAAAAAATGTAAAGGACTTTGATGTCATGCATACATTTGACTGTGGCCAGTGCTTTCGCTGGAGCATAGAGGATGACGGTTCATATACTGGTATTGCTGGTGGAAGAGTTGCAAATGTGAGCTATAAGAATGAAACCATAATAATCAAATATCCTGATGATTATTATCATATGCATAAAATTGACATGAAAAAACAGCATGAGGGTAAAATTGACAAAGCGATATCGTTTGACAGAAAAAACTATGAGCAGTATGTGAACTCAGAGCGCCTGCAGCCTGACGAAAGTTTAGAGCACCTGCAGCCTGACGGAAGTTCAGAGCACCTGCAGCCTGACGGAAGTTC
>CAVJDC010000172.1:0-3330 GCA_963648085.1 Anaerovoracaceae bacterium | reverse complement strand
TTCATTTGGATAAGCACTTTTTCGGTCTCTGTTTAGATAAGCACTTTCCTGTTTTCTGTTTAGATAAGCACTTTCCTGTTTTTCATTTGGATAAGCACTTTTTCGGTCTCTGTTTAGATAAGCACTTTCCTGTTTTCTGTTTAGATAAGCACTTTCCTGTTTTTCATTTGGATAAGCACTTTTTCGGTCTCTGTTTAGATAAGCACTTTCCTGTTTTTCATTTTTATTTCCGAATTCACGGAAATTATTTTCATATATCATTTTTTCGTTCAAGCTTTTGTTTACTTTATTTTTCATTTATTTTCTTCATCAAAGAAAGAAGGTCCTCAGGATTTTTAAGTATATAGTCAGGTATGTAATTGTCCTTCGCTTCATTTGTAGGAAGTGCCGCACTCCAATCTACCAAAATCGGAATAACTCCTGCATTCCTTGCACAAAGTATATCCATTCTCGTGTCACCGATCATGACTGCTTGATTAGGCTCTGCGCCCATATTTTTAAGCGTAATAAGAATAGGCTCTGGATCAGGCTTGTGCTTCTTCACATCATCTCCAGTCAAAATATATTCGAAGAAATCTTCTATACCAAAGCCTTTTATTGCTTCAATCGCTGAAAGCTTTAGTCTTGAAGTTACAACTGCCATGCGATATCCTGCATCTTTTGCAGAGGCGAGCATATCGTAAATACCTGAAAACATCTCCATCTGACCATCCTTGTGATTCTTTTGATAGCTTCTGTAAATATCTACATTTCTGAGAACATCCTCGTCGCTGCCTCCGAAAAATCTTCGCATCGTTTCCTTCAACGGCTCGCCATATGTCGCAACAATTTCCTTTTCATCGCCCTCATGCCCTAAAAGAGTGCGAAATGTGTACTGCCATGAGCGAAGAATAATCCCATTCGAGTCCATTATCGTTCCGTCCAAATCAAATAATATCACATCTTTTTTCATAATAATGATCCTTCCTGCTGTTGCTGTGCTCTTATACGGCTTGCTCGTATGTATGTGACGTAGCAGTGTGCGTGCCCGCGCACCTCAGCTATGCAGCATGTATACACCATCGCAATATATGTGCCTTCTCAGTGCGCGTGCGGTTTTCCTTAAAATTCCAGTGATTTTGGTGTTCTCGGAAATGGTATTACATCCCGGATATTTGAAATACCTGTCAAATACATTACCATTCTGTCAAAGCCTAGACCAAATCCTGCATGCTTTACTCCGCCATATCTTCTCAGATCAAGATACCATTCATATCCCTTTTCGTCCATGCCAATTTCTGCCATTCTCTCTTTAAGAACATCTAGACGCTCCTCACGTTGACTTCCACCGACAATCTCCCCTATTCCAGGTGCAAGAAGATCTGCTGCGGCAACAGTCTTACCATCGTCATTCATCCGCATATAAAAAGCCTTTATGTCCTTAGGATAATCCGTTACAAAAACAGGCTTTCCGTAAATCTCATCTGTCAAATAGCGCTCATGCTCTGTCTGAAGATCCATACCCCATTCTACTGGATATGTGAATTTTTTGCCTGATTCTTTCAATATATCGACTGCATTGGTATATGTAATCCTGACAAAGTCTGAGCCTGCTATATTTTCAAGGCGCTCTCTAAGTCCGCTGCTCACAAAAGAATTTAGGAAGTCTATTTCTTCGCTTGCATTTTCGAGAACATATTTTATCACATATCTGATCATATCCTCAGCCAAATCCATGTCATCACTTAGATCTGCAAATGAGAATTCTGGTTCAACCATCCAAAATTCTGACGCATGACGCGCTGTATTTGAATTTTCAGCTCTAAAAGTAGGCCCAAAGGTATAAACCTTTCCAAATGCAAGTGCATAAGCCTCTGCCTCAAGCTGACCGCTGACAGTAAGCGAAGCCTTTTTACCAAAAAAATCGTCCTCGCTCTTCATTCCAGGCTCTAATGTCGTAACGTTAAACATTTCGCCTGCTCCCTCAGCATCACTGCCAGTGATAATAGGAGTGTGAACATATACAAATCCTCTCTCCCTAAAAAAACTGTGAAGTGCGTACGCAGTCAGAGATCTAACTCTAAAAACAGCAGAAAACATATTTGTTCTGGGTCTGAGATGTGCGATTTCTCTTAAAAATTCGACGCTATGTCTCTTTTTTTGCAGAGGATATGTAGAATCTGACAAAGCCTCAATCTCTACCATTTCCGCCATAATCTCAAATGGCTGTGCAGCACTTGGAGTAAGTCTCAGCTTACCCGACACACTCACAGCACTTCCCGTAAGAAGCTTTGATATCTCAGAGAAATTTTCGAGATATTTTTCTTCATAAACCACTTGAACCGATTTGAAATACGTGCCATCATTTACCTCAAGAAAACCAAACGATTTTGAGTTTCTATTTGTCCTTACCCATCCATGAATCTCTACAAGAATGTCATCTCCATCACCTAGTCGAGCATCATATGCTTTTTTCACTTCTAGCGATTTATCACAATTCTCTGATACTTTATCATTTACGCTTATGATGCCATCTTTTGCGCTTATGCCGCCATCTTTTGCGCTTATACTGCCGTCATTTACGCTTATGCCGCCATCATTTACGCTTACACTGCCGTCATTTACGCTTATGATGCCATCTTTTGCGCTTATGCTATCATTATTTCGATTCGAAATAATGCTTTTATACAAATCAAACAATCTTTTTATATCCAAGATAAACTCCCTTTTTATCAGCAATTCAACTATTTTTATCAGCAATTTAATTAAATATCTAGCTGCTTGAAATTTTTTCCGATCCGCAGTACCAATTATCAATCATACATACAGAGCCACAGCCCGCACAAGATTCTTCAAATCGCGCACAAGCATCACATTTTGCATGCAGCACGCGACACGCACAAGCGCCACAGTATGCACAAGCGCCACATTTTGCATGCAGCACGCGACACGCACAAGCACCACAGGATGCACGAGCACCACATTTTGCACAAGGCACGCGACACGCACAAGCGCCACAAGTATGCACAAAAGCATCCCATGCACAATGATAAACTACCCGTTCTCTCATAATCATGATGATTAAGCAAAACCGAGCTTTCAATGATGCATAAGATGCTTTTCATACTGCCCGATCGGCAGCAGATATGTCTTTTGTAATAATGTCTTTTGTAATAATGTCTTTTGTAATAATGTCACTTATGATAATGTCACTTATGATAATACTGCTTTCGATTCGCACACTCCCACATACGTCGGAGAAGCTTTTCGTTTCTTGCCTATCTTTTTACTGTTCTTCAGCAGCTTTTTCAGCGGCATTGTATCTCATCAGCAGCTTTTTCAGCGGCATTG
>CAVJDC010000171.1:0-3349 GCA_963648085.1 Anaerovoracaceae bacterium | reverse complement strand
AAAAAAATTTAGATGATGATAATGCAAATCAAAATCCAGATGGTTATTTATATCAAAGATTTGACGATAGTTTAAAAGATGATAATAGCTTTAAAAAAGTAAGATATTATGCTGGAAAGGCAGTGATTTTACCTATAAGATTTTATCAAATTTATATTTCACCTGCTGCACCGGGAAAGTGCAGATTTACACCTACATGCTCACATTATTATGTGCAGGCAGTGGAAAAATATGGTCCTATCAAAGGATCGTATCTTGGAATCAGAAGAATCTTAAAATGTCATCCTTTTCATGAAGGAGGCTACGACCCTGTTCCATAAAATAAATGCTTCGGGGAGCGGATTTTTTGCAAAGGAAGACATTATTGTTTTAAAATTCATACCATACCTGAAAGGGTGAGGTATCTTATGGAGGAAATTAATGACAAAAGCATTAGCCACTGGACTTGGCTATATACTAAACTTTCTCTATCAGATTTTCGGAAATTATGGCATCACCATCATAGTTATGACGCTGATCATCAGAATTATTATATTTCCACTTTATAATATGCAGATGAAAAGCTCTATGCAGATGCAGACATTACAGCCTAAAATCAAGGAGATTCAAACAAAATATGCAAATGACAGGGAAAAAATGAATGAAAAAATCCAGGAGCTTTACCAGGAAGAAAATATAAAGCCTTCTATGGGATGCTTGCCATTGCTCATTCAGCTTCCTATAATCTGGGGATTATTTGGACTGCTTAGAAATCCGCTTGATTATATAAGCAACAATTCAGAAATGATTCTCGCTGTTCACGAGAAATTTTTGTGGGTAAATGACTTAAGTCAGCCAGATTTATGGATCATGCCTATCATTGCAGGTGTAGCTACATTCATTTCTATGAAAATCACACAATCATCTTCAAATGCAGGAGACAATCCTGCACAGGGATCGATGAAAGCTATGCTTTATTTTATGCCTATTATGATAGTTTGGATGGGCAGAACTCTTCCTGCAGGTTTATGTCTCTACTGGGTTATAAGTTATATTTTCCAGATAGGTCAGACAAAGGTCGTGCAGATTCAAAAGAAAAAAATGAAAGAAAAATCTGAAAAGAAAAAATCAGAAAAGAAAAAAAGTAAATAATTTATTGCGTCCTGGCATATGATAGAAATTTGTTTAAATTGATATGGAGGAGTTTTAAGACTATTATGACAGAATATGTTGAAAAGTGGGGAGACAGTATCGAATCTGCGGTAGAGCTTGCACTTAAAGAGATGAAGCTTACTAAGGATGAGGTTGAAGTCACTGTATTAGAGCAGCCTTCAAGAGGTTTTTTCGGTATTGGAAAAAGGCTCGCAAAAGTTAGAGTAGAAAAAAAAGCGGATGAGTCAGAGTCTAAGAAGTATTCAAATTCTGAAAAGTTATCAGAAAAGACTTTAAAAAAGGATTCTGAAAAGCCAGCAGAAAAGTATGCGGAAAAGAGCCAAAAGAATCATACAGAGAAGCATGTGGAAAATCATGAGGAAAAGTATGTAAAGGAAAATACAAATAAAAATGCTGGCGGTGCCGAAAATAAAGAAAAGAAAAAGGATAAGCATGCTGCAAAATCAGAGCCTGCTGTGCATGATGATCTGACAGATTCAGAAAAAGATTTAGTACAAAGTGACAAAAACAGCGATTCTCAAAAGAAAAAGTCAGTTGTTATGAATACTAAGTTTTCTATTGCTGAGGAAGACACAGACGCTGTTCTTGTAGAAAATTCACCTGCAGCATTATTTATTGAAAATATTGCTCAAAAGATGTCTATAGATGTAAAAGCAGAAGCTTATTCACTTGATGGAGTTTTATATATCTCACTCAAGGGTAAGGAAGTTGGTACTCTTATTGGAAAGAGAGGCCAAACTCTTGATGCGGTACAATATCTTGCTAGTATAGTACAGAATAAAAATGCAGACGAGCGCATGAGAGTGATCGTAAATGCAGAAAATTATAGAGAAAAGAGAGAAAAAACTCTTCAAAGCCTTGCAAACAGACTTGCTGACAAATGTATAAAGTATAGAAAAAGTGTAAGGCTTGAGCCTATGAATCCTTATGAAAGAAAGGTTATACATTCAACTCTTCAAAATCATAAGGCAGTAACTACAAGAAGTGAGGGTGTTGAGCCAAACAGAAGAGTAGTGATAGAACTTAAAAAATAATATATAAGTTGTAGAGGTAAAATGTTTCAATTGCATTTTGCCTCTATATTTTTTTTATTAAAAGGTTTAAAATGAAAGATAGTATGCATAAATAAATTTCGGAGGTATCACAATGGAACAGACTATAGCTGCAATTGCTACAGCAATGGGTGAAGGCGGTATAGGAATCGTTCGTATGAGCGGCCCAAGATCACTTGAAATATTAAAAAAAATATTTGTATATAAATCCGGCCGTAAAGCTGATTCTTTTGAAGATAGGCGCATGGTTTACGGCAATATAATTGATGATAACGATTCTGTCATAGATGAAGCTATGGTCGTTTTTATGAAAGGTCCGCATTCATATACGGGTGAGGATGTGGTTGAAATTCAGTGTCACGGCAGCATTATTTCTGTGAGAAGGATCCTTTCTGCTGTGCTCGAAAATGGTGCAGTTCTTGCAGATCGGGGCGAGTTTACAAAAAGAGCTTTTCTTAATGGAAGAATAGACCTTTCTCAGGCTGAAGCTGTGATAGATATTATATCTGCAGTCTCCGATGCGGGATATGATGCTGCAGTTTCTCAGCTTGAAGGCTCTATTTCTTATAAGATCAATGCTATAAGGACTAGACTTGCCGATCTTATTTCAGACATCATAGCTCATATTGAATATCCAGAGGAAGACTTAGAGGAGCTTGTATATGATGATGTTATAAAAAAAATATATGAAATTTATTCAGAAATAAAGCTTCTTGCGGATACTGCTGATGATGGAAAAATAATCAAAGATGGGATAAAACTTGCAATTGCTGGGCGCCCAAATGTTGGAAAATCTTCTCTTATGAATCTTCTTTTAAAAGAGGACAGAGCGATAGTCACTGATATTCCAGGAACGACACGAGACACAATTGAGGAATTTGTTTCAATTTCAGGCATTCCTATTAGAATTACTGACACGGCAGGTATTCATAATACAGAAGATATTATAGAGAAAATCGGAATTGAAAAAAGCCGAAAATCTGTCCAGGATGCAGATATAGTAGCCTTTATCATCGACGGATCTCAGGAGCTTTTAGAAGAGGATTTTGAAGTGATGTCTTATATAAGTTCATCAGATACAAACTCTTTGGAAAAAAATAATTTGAATATAAAGCTGCCGAAGGTCATATTTGTGATAAATAAAT
>CAVJDC010000170.1:0-3356 GCA_963648085.1 Anaerovoracaceae bacterium | reverse complement strand
TTAGATGTTTTAGCTTCAGATTCTCTAGCTTTAGATGTTTTAGCTTCAGATTCTCTAGCTTTAGATGTTTTAGCTTCAGATTCTCTAGCTTTAGATGTTTTAGCTTCAGATTCTCTAGCTTTAGATGTTTTAGCTTCAGATTCTCTAGCTTTAGATGTTTTAGCTTCAGATTCTCTAGCTTTAGATGTTTTAGCTTCAGATTCTCTAGCTTTAGATGTTTTAGCTTCAGATTCTCTAGCTTTAGATGTTTTAGCTTCAGATTCTCTAGCTTTAGATGTTTTAGCTTCAGATTCTCTAGCTTTAGATGTTTTAGCTTCAGATTCTCAAGCTTCAGGCTCTTTAGTTTCCAATTCCTTAGCTTCAGATAATTCCTCAGCTTCAGGCTCCACAGAAGAAAGATCTAGCGATGTTCCGTTTTTTTTGGACATTCTTTTAACCATGATCGTAAAGGAAATACCAAAGCAAAGTCCTACGCCTATGCCCGCCCAGCTCTTTAAAAAATATACAGAAACTGCACTCCATATAATCGTCATAATGATACCAAAAGCAATCGTAAATTTCTTCATGATGCTGCCTCCTCTGCTTAGTTCGCATTTTTTTGAGTCATTTGCGACATATCGTCTCTAGCCATTTGCGACATATCGTCTCTAGTCATTTGTGACGCTTCATTTTTAACTATTTGCGACACGTTTCACTTACTCCAATAATTATATCTTATTTTACTCGTTCTTTACAACTACAGTTTGCAAAATAAAGACTTTAAGGTGCATAATCGCAAAACTTCACGTGACAAGCTTTTTTTTCGGTATTATAATGTAACATAACTCTAGATGGCATTAATCTATGTGACCGTCGAATTCCATTCCAGACTTTCGTGATGGGTCTATTTGCGGCTTTCGTGATTGATCCTTTTGCAACTTTCGTGATGGGTACTTTTGTGGCTTTCGTGAAGTGTTCCTTTTTCGATATTCGGCAGTGGCACTCATAAGCGTAGCTTTTGTTGGCACATTTGGATTGGGATCTGGCAGGCACGTTTTGAGTCGGGATCTGGCAGGCGCATTTCGAGTCGGGATATAGAATTTTTTAAATCAGAAGCAAATATTGGAGAACGCAAAGGAGAACGCAAAGGAGAATACACATGACACTTTTGCAATTAAAATATGTCGTGACGGCAGCTGCTGCGGGTACTATCAGCGAGGCAGCAAAAAGGCTTTATATCACGCAGCCGAGCTTGACGTCGGCAATTAAGGAGCTTGAGAATGAGCTTGGTATCACTATTTTCAAACGAACGAATAAAGGAATCCTGCTTTCAGCGGAGGGTGAAGAATTTTTGGGATATGCGAGGCAGGTCATAGATCAGACAAATCTGATTGAAGAAAGATATTTGGGAGCAGCTCCTGTCAAACATCAATTTTGTGTATCTGCACAGCATTATTCTTTTGCCGTGGAAGCCTTCGTCGAGCTTTTGAAACAATATGAGGGCGAAGAATATGATTTTCGCATCCGTGAAACTCAGACATATGAGCTGATTGAAGACGTGGCAAAACTTAGAAGTGAGGTCGGTGTTCTTTACCTAAATCGTTTCAATGAAACTGTCTTACGCAAGACATTAAGAGAAAACGACTTAAAATTCCACAGATTATTTATCGCAAAGCCTCATGTCTTTGTAAGCACGTTCAGCCCGCTAGCAAGGAAGAAAATTATTATGCTCGATGATCTGGCGCCTTATCCTAGGCTTTCTTACGAGCAGGGAGAACACAATTCTTTCTATTTTTCGGAGGAAATATTAAGTACACTAGAGAGTAAAAAAGATATCATGGTTTCAGATCGTGCTACGCTTTTCAATCTTCTTATCGGCCTCAATGGATATACCATCTGCAGCGGTGTCATAAGCGAAGAGCTGAATGGAGAAAATATCGTTGCTATTCCGCTAGATGTAGATGATTATATGGAAATTGGCTACATTACACATAGTAAATTGGGAATTAGTAAATTCGGCAATCTATATATCGAAGCACTTAGACGTTATGCCTCTGTGCAGGAATGACCTTAAAGCAGCTTGCTATAGGCTGAGTCTATGGCAAACTGCCTTTTTTTCATATTTTACATAATTCTTTTATGCGATTATACTGAAAATCGATTCAACAAAGAAACAACTTAGCTATGAAAAAGGGGGAAATTTATCATGAGCAATTTGTACACACCATTTCGTTATGACTATGTAGGCAGCTTCCTTCGCCCAGAAGAATTAAAGGCGGCTCGCTCTGAGTATGAAGCTGGAAATATTGATGCAGCGCAGCTTAAAGCTGTTGAAGACAAGTGCATTTCTGAGTTAGTGGCTAAGCAGAAGGCGGCTGGCTATCATGTCATTACTGACGGAGAATTTCGCAGAGCAACATGGCATCTTGATTTTATGTGGGGTTTTAATGGCATCGGACACAGTGCTACAGAGGCTGGACTTCCATTCCATGATGAGGACGCAAAAATAGATGATACCTATCTCACAGGAAAGCTTTCTGTGGATGCTCATCCATTTGTAGAGCATTTCAAATTTGTAAAGGCTCTTGAAGACGAAAATACTGTTGCAAAGCAGACTATACCTGCACCTGCACAATTCCTCGAGCAGCTTGTAATGCCTATGAATATAGAGGGTACTCGCAAGTTTTATCCTACAGATGATGAGCTTATCAAGGATATAGTTGCAGGATACAAAAAGGTGATTGCTGATCTTTATGCTGCCGGCTGCAGAAATATTCAGCTCGATGACTGCACATGGGGATGCTTTGTCGATCCTAAAGCACAGCTTTTCTTTGGCACAGATGATGCCGGATTAGAAAAGCTTCAGGAGGAATTTCTGCTTGTAAATAATCTTGCAATTGAAGGAGCACCTGAGGATTTGATTATCAATACACACATCTGCCGTGGCAATTTCCATTCTACCTGGGCTTGCAGCGGTGGTTATGACAAGATTGCAAATCTTGTATTTGCACGTGAACATGTAGGTGCACTTTATCTGGAATTTGACGATGAACGCTCTGGCGGTTTTGAATGTCTAAGTGAAGTTTCTGAGGATAAAAAAGTTGTTCTTGGACTTGTCACAACTAAGAATCCGCAGCTTGAGGATAAATCGGAGATTATCGCCAGGATTCATGAGGCGGAAAAATATATACCTCTTGATCGTCTATATCTCAGTCCGCAATGCGGATTCGCTTCATGTGAGATTGGAAACAAATTGACGGAAGATGAGCAATGGGCAAAGCTTGCTCTCGTCAAGGAAATCGCTGAAGAGGTTTGGGGCTAATTCTAAAGAAAACCAGTCTGAAGCGCAGAAATATCACTTTTCTGCTGCTCCAGAC
>CAVJDC010000169.1:0-3364 GCA_963648085.1 Anaerovoracaceae bacterium | reverse complement strand
ATTCAAAGGGAAATATAATCACGTATGCTTAACTGGCAGGCAGCAAAAAAAGCGGGATGCGTTGCTTATCTTGACAGTCAGGGAATATATCATTTTGTCAATGATGTAAATGAAAAAGATCAGCTGTATGAAGGTGAATACAGAAACTATCTCTGGCTTTACAATGGAAATGATGCAAGAGTAAAATCAGCCGCGATCATTGTTCACGAAGGAGTAACGGTTAATCTTAGAGGACTTTGCTCAAGTTATTTGAAATTGAAAATAGAGCTGCAAAAGGATTCAAAGCTTGTTATTAATTTTGATGAAGCTCCTAAAGTAGCATATACTAAAGACTACGCAACTGATCCAGACTACGCAGAGTATATTTATAGAGCAATCAAAGTCAATCGAGATCTCGAAATCACAGGTGATGGGACATTGGAAATAAACTCTGGGAAAGAATTTTATGATGCAGACTACGGTGGCTCCGGAATTTATGCAAGTGATATTTCTATCAATGGATCTGTCAGCCTAGATATCGATACAGTTAGCCAACAAGGAGCATATGCTATAAGCAGCCCGGGAATTATTTCTATTGATACGACAGGATATGTAAAAGTAAATAAGATGACTTTCCCAGGCGGCGAAAGAACAAGTGCGATTTCCTGTGAAAAGCTTGATATAAAAACTGCTTCATATGTTGAAATTTCATCATCTTATCCTTCTGGTACATCTGGCACTGAATTTGGCTTACTGATAAATGATGAAGACTACAAGACACTAAATAGAAGTGCTTATCCAGGCTGGGATATAGAGACAAATGGGAGTGCAAAACCACTTACAGTGGACACTGTCTACAGGCAAAGCTACGTAAAATTTGAACGCAATGATATTGGCAGGATGACCTTGACACTGATGGATGGCACAGTCATTGAGTCACTTAAAAAGGGAACTGTCAAGACTGGTGAATATGGAAGGGTACTTGATATTTCGGCTTCCGCTTCCGAATGGCTGACAAAGCTTTCTAAGGATTCACGCGTAAGTTTTAAAGAGTCGGTTCAAATCATTAAAAATGACAAACGATTGATGAGCTCCGAGTACGCAAAATATATTGCGGCTCAAAAATTTCCAAACGGCACTAGCATGCTTTATGTCACAGTGGAATTAAATGAGTTACCTAAAGAAGGCGACGTATATTCAATATCAGTTTATATTACACCTGTCTTGTGGGGAACTGCAGCCAAATTTCAAGAACCAGCCTTCGGCAGCTGGACGCTGACGGCAAAGAAACAAGAAAATAATCCTACTGAGAAAAAAAAGATTTCAGATGTCGAATTGATACAAGGAGGTAAGCTGACGACAGCGACGCCAAATCCTACTATCAGTGTATTATCTGGCATGCCTTATACTATCACCAACGCAGGCAATTGGAGCACACCTGACGCAAATGGCAAATCTACACGTACCATTACGCTGTCGCTACGCAAGGAAGTTGAAAAGTATTGTTTATTTGTCGGACAAGCGGAGGTGAGTGTCAGAGGTGACGGCAGAGAAGCAACAACTGCTTCGAAAGGGAGTACAAGAGATTCTAAAAATCTCACCACGACGCTGACGACATATAAATATCATAAAATTTCATTCAAGAATTATGAGGATGATTCAAATCCTACAGTACAATATGTCAAGGCTGGAGACAAGGTAGTTACGCCAGCGTTTACTGGAAAGGCTGCTGATGGTCAGATCTTCTCTGGATGGAGCACTGGCGGCAGCACAGCGGCTATATATAAGGCACTTAATGCATTTACTCCAATCACTGACATGACATTGACAGCGGCCTTTGAAGCAAGCAGTACCAATCCTCCTGAAGGTTCGAACCCAGAGACAATCAATCCTGGTTCAGATGATCCAAATGGCAAAGGGGATGGAAGCACAGGCAGCTTCACAGACGTTTTGGCAGGAGATTATTATGCAGATGCTGTGAAGTGGGCAGTAGACAAGGGAATCACAAAGGGCACAGACGATACGCATTTTAGCCCAAATGGCATTTGTACTCGTGCACAGGCAGTGACTTTCCTGCAGCAGGTACACTAAATCCATTTTCTGATGTCTTCGCTGAGGCATACTATGCCGACGCAGTGCTTTGGGCAGTCAAGGAAAATGTTACAAAAGGCACTAGCGATACTGCTTTTAGCCCGGACCGCAACTGTACAAGAGGTCAAATCGTGACATTTATATGGCGTGCTGTTGGTGCTGTTGGAAAATAAAAGAGAAAAGGAATCACTGTTTTTACAGATTGAAAAGATAGTATTGAAAAGATAGTATTGAAAAGATAGTGAAGCTTAGTGTGTGATATTATGGGAAATATGGAGTAGAGCAGATGGCAATGGAGGGAGGCTTACTATGAGTATAGGAAAGAAGATATGCGCAGTGATCATGATTATAGCGGGCATTTTTTTCTGTGTCTCAGCTGTCAGGATGATCGCACATGACATGCCAGAAGCAAAGAAAATCATGGCTGATGCCATTTATGTCGGCTCTGCAGGATATGATGCATCAAATGACGGCAATGTCGTCGTTGTGACAGGAGAATATAAGTTGAAAAAACCTGCATATGATGAAAAATTAGGCATTAGTATAGATGCGGCAAGAGCAGTGCGAAATGCATTATATGTACGTATAAACAACGAAAATAATCCAACTTCCACAGCCGAGACCGATTCAAGATATGTTGACTGGAAGACTGATCTGGGCGCAGACGGCGATTTCATAGGCGAAGCGTCAGTAGGAGAGTATCAGTTGGCGGATGATTTTCTGGCTGCCATTACTACAAGCAAAACATATGATGCTTATGATGCAGAAGCACTTGAAAATGCAGGGATGGGCGTTGTAAAAGATAAAAAATTTGTGCAGGAATATTTTGTTCAATGGAAGGACGAAATAGATGGCATATATAAGGACGGAGAACGCCGTTATTATTATTCAGTACCTAAGTTTGCCGATGGACAGGAAGTAACTGTGATCGCTAAGCAGGAAGGAAATGTGCTTCATAACGTTTCAGAGCTTACAGATAACATGCTGGAAGGTGCACTTAGCGAAAATGAAGTCATTGAAAGCAGCGGCAAGACTTCCGCTTCCACGATAATATTTTCTATTATATTTTCTCTTGGACTGCTAGCCGGCGGCGTCGTTATATTTAGGAAGAGCTAGTGCAGCAGATTTAGCAAGAGCTAGCGCAGCAGATTTAGGAAAAGCTAGCGCAGCAGATTTAGCAAGAGCTAGCGTAATAGAGCGCTATCCGCAAGGGTAGCGTTTTTTTTTATAAAAAATTTTATTTACCTATTGACAAGGTAGGTTTTAAGCGTTACACTAAAACCAACCTAAAGAG
>CAVJDC010000168.1:0-3396 GCA_963648085.1 Anaerovoracaceae bacterium | reverse complement strand
GCATGAGGCTGCTGGTGTGCTTGGATATACGCGTGCGCAAACCTTCATGAAAATAATATTCCCTCAGATGGCTAAGCAAGTGCTTCCTCCAGTTACGAATGAAGTCATTACCCTAGTCAAGGATACATCGCTTGCATTTGTTCTTGCATATACAGAGATGTTTACTATAGCAAAGCAGGTTGCGGCTGCACAGACTACCATTATTCCGCTGTTTGTTGCGGGTGTATTCTATTACATATTCAATCTGGTGGTGGCTGGCATTATGGGCAAGATTGAGAATATGCTCAATTATTATCATTAGAGAGGGGGGAATCATATGAAATTATTAGAATTGAAGAATTGCAAGAAATCATTTGGTGACCTCACGGTACTTCATGACATCTCGATGTCTGTAGAGGAAGGCGAAGTTGTAGCGATCATAGGACCTTCGGGTTCGGGCAAATCTACGCTGCTGCGCTGTGCTACTATGCTCGAAACGATGAGTGGGGGAGAGCTTACCTATCTGGGCGAAAATGCAGTAAGTCTTTCTGATGATGGCGAATGCGTATATGCTCCAAAGGCTCAGCTTAAGAGGATCAAACAATATTTTGGCCTTGTATTTCAGAATTTCAATCTATTTCCACATTATTCTGTCATGAAAAATATCACAGATGCACCGCTTCATGTGCAAAAGAGGTCTAAGAGTGAGATTTTTGAGGAAGCTAAGGGCCTCATTGCAAAGATGGGTCTTGAGGGAAAGGAAAATTACTACCCTTGCCAGCTTTCAGGCGGCCAGCAGCAGAGGGTAGCTATTGCAAGAGCACTTGCTATGAATCCGAAGATTTTATTCTTTGACGAGCCTACATCGGCACTTGATCCTGAGCTTACAGGTGAGATCCTCAAGGTTATCAGACAGCTTGCAAAGGAGAAGATGACTATGGTTATCGTTACTCACGAGATGGAATTTGCGCGTGATGTTGCGGACAGAGTTATTTTTATGGACGGCGGATATATTGTTGAGGAAGGAGATCCTGTTCAGATTATAGAACATCCAAAGGAAGAACGAACCAGACAGTTCCTGGCACGTTTTGCGAAAGGAGAATAGACAGACATGGCAATTATCAAATATATGAATCCTTCAGGGAATATCACGGCAATCGTGCGCAGTAAAGTTGAAGACAGGGATCGTATCCCTCTTGCAAAGAGTATTATAGAAAATGAAAAGGCCGAGCAGGTAGGATTTCAGACTCTTCCCAAGATGGGTGGAGACTGTCGTATCGAGATGATGGGCGGAGAATTTTGTGCAAACGCAGTCAGATGCATGGCATATCTCAAGGCTATGGAAAAATCTTCCAAGGGAAGACACGATATAAGAGTAGAGATTACGGGTGTTCCCGCTCCTGTGGTTGCTCACGTAGATCTCGACAAAAAGCAGGCTTTCGTTGAGATGCCAGCACCTCTCGGTACCGAATATATTGAGATGAAAAATGACAAGCGTCCTATCATCCGTATGCCGGGCATCGACCACCTTATCCTTGAAGGCGTAGAAGCTGACGGTGAGCTTGCAGAAGAAGCTGTAAATGAAGTAAGAAAAAAGTGTGGGTCTGACGCATGTGGAATTCTTTTCTTAAATGGTGACGAAATGACTCCTGCAGTTTACGTTCGCAGCACAGAATCTCTTGTATTTGAGTCTTCATGTGGTTCGGGAAGTGTCGCTGCAGCATGGTATCTTGCCGGTGCTACGGGCATGATTCAAAAGGATGGCGTGTATATGTTCAAGTTTACTGAACCAGGCGGAATCATCCAGGCTGGTATCATGATCAAGAATGGCCGCCTTGCCCAATGCATGATGGGCGGAGATATTGAAGAGGGCGAAGAGGAAGTTTCTTTGTCATAATATTTTGAATTTTAGACCCGTTTTTCTGGCTTATACCGGCGAAGACGGGTCTTGTTTGTATAGATTGGAGGGTTGCATGGTACATCGTATAGAAGAAAAAATAAAGGGCGGGATGTACGATTCTGTGATATTCTCCGAATATTTCAGGGGAATGCGGATTGTCATCGCTGATATCGAGACTACGGGGCTTTCATATAAAAAGGATTCGGTGATTTTGACAGGATTTGTATATCAGGACGAGGCATGCTATGGGATTGAAAATGGCAAATTTTATGACAGAGTAATAGGCGAAAGCTCTGAGGCATGTTTAAGTGACGATAAAGAATCAAATGATAGTAAAGAAGCTTCTGACAACATGGAAATAAATGCTGTCGACAATATTACAAACGATAAAAAAATAAATAGTACAAAATTTGCATACACAATGAGTAACACAAAGCTTGCGAGTGCTGGCTCAAGTAAGACCAATGCGAAAAAATCTGCAAAAAATAGATATGCAGTACAATTTTTTGCGGACAGTATAGATGACGAGAGGGAACTTCTCGGCAAAACAATGGAATTCCTTTCGGACTTTGATGTCATTATTACATTCAATGGCAGAACATTTGATATACCATTTTTGAAAAAAAGAGCGGAGTTTTATGGAATCGAAACGCTTCCGCTTGATAGGATGTACTCATTTGATATGCTGAGAGTGCTCAAATATCACTCGCATCTTCCTGAAATTCTGCCAAATATGAAGCAGAAAACGATCGAGAGCTATCTTGGTGATGCTGATTTGAGAAAGGATTCCATAAGTGGTGCACAGAGTGCAGAGCTATATTTTAAATATATGAATATGCCTGCTTCGATGAGGGCAAAGCGCGAGAGTATCAAGCAATTCATTCTCTTACACAATCGAGATGATATATTTAGACTGTCGGAAATGATGCGCATATTGCGAATATTGGATCTGCATGAAATAATGAATGCGGAGGGCTTTGCACTAAAAATCAAACAGGAAAGGTTTGCAATAATACGAAGGATAAGGATAAAATCTACAGCTATTTTTGCAGATGGTGATTTTTTCGGCTCAGATGCCGGCGCGGCTCACTACCTGACGGATTATTATGAATTGAAAAAAGAAAAAAATTCAACAGAGTTTGCGGCACGTATTTCGTGTGAAAGAGTTGCTAAGGCGCTTGTGGCGGATCTTTGCGCTCTTGATACTGATGAGGAGCCGCTTACACTTGCTAGTGAATATGAAAGTGGATATCTGATTTTATCGGAAAAGGATATAACAAATTTTCGAGCGATAAATCTGCTTGTGGCTGTGATGCTGCGAAGGCTGCTTGGAAGGCTGTGATGCTGCGAAGGCAGTTTGGAAGGCTGTGATGCTGCGAAAGTTGCTTGGAAAGCTGTGATGCTGCGAAGGCTGCTTGGAAGGCTGTGATGCTGCGAAGGCTGCTTGGAAGGCTGTGATGCCGCGAAGGCTGCTTGGAAGGCTGTGATGCTGCGAAGGCTGCTTGGAAGGCTGTGAT
>CAVJDC010000167.1:2816-3412 GCA_963648085.1 Anaerovoracaceae bacterium | reverse complement strand
ATCTGACCAACCGATTCATAATCCAAGCTGTAAGCCTATCTGTTCAGCCGATTCACAACTCAGGCCGCAGGCCTATCTGATCAGTCGATTCACAACTCAAGTCGTAAGCAATCCACTTAGCTGACCTCAAGAGATCAAATCACACTAGCTGGCTGCATACAAAATGCTCTCGCATTTCCAAATATAGACAACAAGCTGTCGAAGTTTTAATATTTTAATTATATTATATGCAAATGAATGAGTCAATTTAGACTCCATAAAAAATTAATAATTGACCGCGATTAATTTTCTTATGCTTCTTATGCTATACATTGAGACAACTGCCGCTGCTCCGCGCCGAGGTTTCTTCAGTATCTTTTCCGCACTGAAGTTCCTTCCGTATCTTTGATGCGCTGAAATACTTTCCGTATCTTTGATGCGCTGAAATACTTTCTGTATCTTTGATGCAGTGTGAACTAGCTTTTATAACAATAGAGACCAGCCGCCTCCGTAAGGAGGACGTCTGGTCTCTCATTTTCAGAACCTTGGAAATCTTCACACTACTCGGGATTCTCATGTTTTCAAGATTCTCAAGATTTCAAGATTTCAAGATTTCA
>CAVJDC010000167.1:0-2806 GCA_963648085.1 Anaerovoracaceae bacterium | reverse complement strand
TAAGATTTTTAAGATTTTTAATAATTATTTTTATTTCAAATTATCATATCTTGTGATCATAGCAGCCATCTCAGCTCTAGTGGCATTGCTTGCAGGATCAAGGATTCCATTTCCCTTGCCTGTCATGATGCCATTATCTACTGCCCAGATGAGTGCATCCTTCGCATAATCATCTACATCTTCCTTGTCTGTGAACGCATTTAGGCTTCCGACTACAGTAGGAGAACCTGCAGCTCTGTAAAGCATAGCTGCAAGCTGCTGTCTAGTGATAAATCCTTCTGGATTTGTTCCATCAGAAATACCATTTTCCTTTGCCCAGTCAAGACCCTTCTGATACCAAGGATCGCTACCTGCAGTGTCAATTCCTGCCTTTCTAGCAAGAATAGTCATCAGCATTCCTCTTGTAGTATTGCTCTTTGGCGAGAATGTATTTTCACTCGTACCATTCATCAAGCCATTTTCTGCAGCGCTATTTACGACGCTGTAGAACCAATCAGACTCGTCTACATCGATAAATCTGTCTGATTTGGCAGCAACTCCAAATGTAACTTTTACTACGTCGCCTGTCTTAAGTCCTTCAAGAGATGTGACATTGCTTTGATCTCTGTCATTTAAAGTCACGTTCTTGATCACATAACCCTTATCTGGTGTGATAGTAGCAATCGTTCCATCCTTTGAAAGTGTAACCTTTCCACCTTCACTAGCTGTGATTGCAGGCTGCTGAACTATAGCAGCATCATCGTCAGAACTGCCACTCGTGTTTTCTTTCGAGCTGCTGCTTATAGGCTCAACCGTGAATGTGCTGCTTTCAGAATTCCAAATAATGCTGAATTTTTCTTTATTTACTGTAAGAGTCTGATTCTCAGCTGGCAGATAAAGATATAAATTTGTGTCATCTATGTATTTCCAGTTTTCTGCAGTATAGTCGACATTTATCTGCTGTCCCTTATCAAGGCTTTCATTTATATATCCGTAATTGTGGAGTCCGCCCTCGTAAATAGTCTTTCTGCCAACTTTTACGGTAAAGCTGTCTGCAGCTTTTTTCAGTAAGCTTGTATCAAATGCAAGCATGTAAGCTTGCGCATCAGTATCACCATAATTTTTCTGTGCTGTAATTGCAATGTCATTTACGCCAGCCTCAGTTACACCCATATCAGCCCATACCTGTGCACCTACTGCATTGGTATCAATATATGTGCGAATTGAGCCTCCACTTATGTATACATTTCCGCCTGCTTTATCATTTCCACCTTCAAAGCCACCGCTTCCGATAGCAGCTCCTGAGAAATCAATATTAAAATTGAAGGTTCCTCCATAAATATATACATTTCCGCCGCTTGTACTATCCTTTCCGGCAGAGCCGCCTATAATAGCACCTCTTGCAACACCAATCATGCTATACTCACCGCTGTAGAAATATATATCTCCAGGCTTTTCGCTGCAGTTCGCACCATTACCTATAGTAGCTCCCTGCTTTGAGCCCTTTGAGAACATAGTAATAGGCTCATTTTTACCAAAATAAAGCGTTCCGTTGGCTTCTTGTACATTTCCGCCTATTCCAGAGCCCTGCTCTCTCTTATAAAGGTAAAGGACACCTGGTCCGTCCATTTCTAGTGTTGTTCCTGTCGGTACGTGTATACAAGCATATCCTGCTGCACCTGTGTCAAGATCTAGGATATTTGTGCCTTCTATCTTGAGAGAGTTTTTCTGACTATTATTAAAATCTATAATATTTTTTCCTGATACAGGACTGCCTATGTATACATTTCTCAATGTTATGTCTGAAGCCTGAGCTGTGCAATCTATAGACAGTGAAGCATATTTATCGCCGGATGATACTCCCTGACCCTGAAGTATGACTGGTTCTGATGTCTTTACAGTTATAATTCCTGTAGTGCCTGCTTCTATAGTATATGTACCACCTGAGGTTATCTCGTTTCCGCCAGCAACAACATCTGCTGATGTATCTATCTCAGAACCACTTGCTGCTATACCAAATGTTGCTTCAAGCCTTACAGTACTTGCGGGCATAACAAATGTAAATACATTTTTGTCTTCCACTGATCTGTCTACAGACATATAACCGCTTTCGTTTTTCACAAATACATTTACATCAAATGTGGAAAATCCTGCGTCAGGCTTTGCAGTTATCGTTACGATATCACCACGGGCAGCAGAGATTGTTTTGTCTTCTGCAACATTTCCAGATGTCTCCAAGTATCCATTCAAAATGTTATCCGCAAATGTAATAGCATACTCCTGCTTTTTGAACGTTGCATTTACAGTAACACCATATTCAGGCATTTTAAAAGTATATCTTTCCTGTGCTGATGTTGAAGTGCTATCCTTCGTCATCTCAACCTTAGTCTCAGGATCACCAGTCTTAAATGCCGTACATGACGCAACAGTATATCCATCGACAAGTGTTATCTGAACTGTAGCAGTTTTTCCACTACTTAAAGATGATCTCGTAAATGATACTTTCCCATAAGCTGATGCCTCTGTATCCGTTGTCAACTTGTACTTTGGATCAGATGATGCTACGGTTTCTTCAAATATATACGTGAATCCTGACGTCGTATCTCCACTTATAATATATGTGCCTGATTCTTCTTCACAGGTAAAGGTTATATCACCTTTAGTTTTGTTTTCATCCGCATAAAAAGAAAATTTATAGCTTTCACCTGGCGTCAATGCATATGAGCCATCCGCTCCTGCCTTTATCGATTTAATAGTACCAGTCTTCTTTAGAGACCTTACTTGATAAATAACATCTCCCTTAATAGTTATCGCTACTGTATCCGTA
>CAVJDC010000166.1:0-3416 GCA_963648085.1 Anaerovoracaceae bacterium | reverse complement strand
ATTATATATAGCTGCACTGTAATTTAAAGCACAACAGAGTGCTGACAATGATGCTTATGTGATATATTATTAAGGTCGGAAAATAAAATCCGCCTATAGATAAAATCCGTTTATAAATGAGAGCAGCATTTGAAGCAATGTCGTGTTTAAGTATACTGCAGCCAAATCAGAATATATTGTAATAATACCAGAATTATACTCGAATTATGCTCGAATTATGCTCGAATTATGCTCGAATTATACGCGAACTGTTTTTACAATTGAATGCTTATCGCATACGGAAGCGCAAGTACCACAATGAAGGCAGTCATCCTGACGAATAAAAACTGGGACTCTGACGGATTCTATACATTGGGCAGGGCAGACATCTATACAGGTGCCGCAGCCGTTGCAAGAGCTTGTGACCATATATGCAGGCTTAAGATCGGAATCTGTAAAAGGTGTCAAACGAGTCTTTATATTTAAGCCTTCTGAAAGATCCTCAGGATTCTTTATAGGCGCTTCACAAGATGTGGGATCAAATTTTTTAAAATTATCACTCATAAATAATTACCTCCTTTAAAAAAATGATACCATTAAAGAATGATAAAAACTATGATAAAATAAAACATCAGAAAAAATTTTAGAAAGTATATTAGAAAGTATATTTAAGCAGAAAACTGTGATTATAATTCGGAGTAATTCTTATGGTATACCTAAAGAACAAACTGTAAAAACAAACTGTAGAAATAAATTGTAGAACTAAGGGAAATTTGCGGAAAGAGTAATTATGTTTAAAAGAAAGAATGTCTATGCCTCTGTGGCAACTGCCATAATGATGATTGCAGCTGTGGTTTTAAAAGAGAGAGAAATTATATTCCCTGAGATTGCGGCTATAGCTATAGGTTGGCTGGCAGCACCTAAAAAAAGCTGGAAAGTAAAAGAGTATCAGATGATATTAATGATAACAATATGTGCCTTTGCAGGGATTGGAATTGTAAAATATTTAGAAGTATCTGCCGAGCTGCAGATGATAATTGCTTTTGCATTTGCGCAGACGATTTATTTAATATCAGGTACCACATTTATGCCAGCAATATCAGCCGCAGTTCTTCCTGTGCTGCTTCAGACAGAGACATTAATATATCCAATATCGGCAATAGTGTTTACTGTGATAGTATGTGCACTTGGCAGCTTAGACAAAAGAATCGAAAAATTAGAAAGTGATAGTATTGATGAAAATGAGGAGAGTGGAGCTCTTGAAGAGATAGGTAAAGTAGGGAAGATAAAAGAAATTAATATATCTGTCTATGGAGAGGCAAATAAAGAAAATGTTAGGGCAAATAAAATTATCATATGGCTAAAGGGAGCAATCCGAATATTTATAGTCGCAATTCTCGTATTTATATTTTTGCCGGCAGACATGAGATTTTGTGTTGCACCGCCATTATTTGTGGCATTTACAGAACTGACATCTGGCAGCAGTAAGGCAGTAGAAAAGCCAATAAAAGTAGTTGGACTTGTGACAATTTGTGCAGTTTTGGGAATGGCAATAAAGACAATATGTATCTTAATTCCTGATGTGTCAGGTGATGCGGGCATGGGAATGAATATTATAATAGGCTCGATTTTCGTATGCTTCGCCACTCAATATATAATGGAAAAATTTAAAATGTGGATGCCGCCAGCGGGGGCATTAGCGATATTGCCATTTCTTATAGGTGACGGCCTTATAAAGTCAAAAGGTATTCTAATAGCAGCTGTTATTTATCCTGCTCAAATATTTTTAGGAATATCAATCATCACAATAATAGCTTATATAGCAAAAAAGCTAGATGTCCACCGCCAATAAAGGCGATGAATATCTAGTGCTATATAACCAACTACATAACTATATAAATATATGCCTATACAGGTTTTACATGAAGGTTATTTAAATGGTTTCATGCCTTCATTGGCGAGAGCGTCAGCACGGTTATTCATCTTGGTAACATATATAAAGTCCTCAAATGAAAATGATGAGCCATTCCACTCCACAAATTTCGAGTAAAGCTTATTGAAATCAGTAGAAGTTGAATTTATATTCACATGACCTTTCACCCTGTAAAATCTTATGGTATGGCGACTTAAATAGGAAAGGAGTTTTTCCCATAAATCACGATTTTCGACGGGTGTTTTTGAAGATGTGATCCATCCATTTTGCTGCCACTTGAGATACCATTTTTTTCGAAAGCAATCCATTAAATATGAACTGTCGGAGAAAACCTCAATCTGAAGTCCATCGCGTTTAAGAGACTCAAAAGCCGAAAGAAGTGCTGTCATTTCCATTCTATTATTTGTGGTGCTGCTTTCACCTCCGCAAAGCTCTTTTAATGCAGATCCATATTCAAGGACAGCGCCCCATCCGCCAGGGCTTATTTCATTTTGATTTCCAGAGCATGCACCATCAGTATATATTCTTAAAATTTTCATTAAAAACCTTTCGTAAAAATTTAATTGCTGAAAAACCTATTGTTTGAGAAATTTTACCATAATCACGCGGAAATATAAAGATTGAATATTGAACAAATTCAGATGCTGGAGCAAATTCAGACGCTGGAGCAAATTCAGACGCTGGAGCAAATTCAGACGCTGGAGCGAATTCAGACGCAGGAGCAAATTCAGACGCAGGAACAAATTCAGATGCTGAAGCAAATTCAGATGCTGGAGCGAATTCAGACGCTGGAGCAAATTCAGACGCAGGAGCGAATTCAGACACTGGAGCAAATTCAGACGCTGGAGCAAATTCAGACGCTGGAGCAAATTCAGACGCTGGAGCGAATTCAGACGCAGGAGCAAATTCAGACGCAGGAACAAATTCAGATGCTGAAGCAAATTCAGACGCTGGAGTAAATTCAGACGCCGGAAAAAAATTACTTAAAAATTTTGATGTCGGTCCACGTTAAGAGCTAAAAATAAGCAGAGATCAGACAAGTTTGCTTGTGGAACTCGTCGTCAGAGGTTGGCAAAGTAAGTTATTAAAATCATTGTAATATATAGGCATTACATGGATAAATGTGATAAAATAAAAAATTATAAAATAAACAATTACGGAACTATAAAATTACATAGCGATGGCAAGGAAGTCGTGATGATAGCGCGGAGGTTGTGGTGAGAACGAGCAAAAAGAAAAGAGTTCGGGAGACTATAAAAAATATATTGATAATGATCCTTCTTGCGATGGCTGTGATTCTGCTGTCATTTTTTTGGAGTGATGTATCGCTTGAAAGATTAAGTCCTTTGACGAATGACGAGAGCGAGGAAAGCTATGTTCCTGCATTAAATTCATTAATAAAACCAGAAAATATGATTGTCAATCACGGTGATGGAAAGTTTTCTATAATTACAGCATCAGAAACATATGATGGTGAAAGCTTTTGTGAAAAAATGGACAAAAT
>CAVJDC010000165.1:0-3428 GCA_963648085.1 Anaerovoracaceae bacterium | reverse complement strand
GGTAAAAATATGAGCATTAGAATTGGTATATTTGGTTATGGAAATCTCGGAAGAGGCGTGGAATGTGCAATCAAGCAGAATCCTGATATGGAGCTTGCAGCTGTATTTACGAGAAGAGATCCATCGACTGTAAAGATTCAGACTGAGGGTGCTGCTGTTGCGGCTGCTGCAGATGTCGCTGACTGGAAGGATAAGATTGATATTATGATCATGTGCGGCGGCAGTGCTACTGATCTTCCTGTGCAGACTCCAAAGCTTGCAGAGATGTTTAATATTATTGACAGCTTTGACACACATGCAAAGATTCCTCAGCATTTTGCAAATGTAGATAAGGCTGCAAAGGAAAGCTCACATGTGGGCATTATTTCAGTGGGTTGGGATCCGGGAATGTTTTCATTAAATAGAATGTATGCCAATGCAATTCTCCCTTCTGGAAATGATTATACTTTCTGGGGAAGAGGCGTAAGCCAGGGACATTCGGATGCGATTCGCCGTATAGAAGGCGTAAAGAATGCAAAGCAGTATACTATTCCTGTAGAGGAGTCACTTGAAAAAGTAAGAGCGGGTGAAAATCCCAAGCTTACAGTGAGACAGAAGCATACAAGAGAATGCTTCGTAGTTCTCGAGGAAGGTGCTGATGCAGCTAAGGTCGAGAATGAAATCAAAACTATGCCAAATTATTTTGATGAGTATGATACAACTGTAAATTTCATCAGTGAAGAAGAGCTTCTCAGAGATCATGCAGGAATCCCTCACGGCGGTATGGTGATCCGCACAGGAAAGACGGGCTGGAATGAAGAGAATACTCATGTCATCGAATATAGCCTAAAGCTTGACTCAAATCCAGAATTTACGTCAAGCGTAATCGTTGCTTATGCAAGAGCAGCTTACAGACTGGCTTCGGAAGGAAAGACTGGATGTCTGACAGTTTTCGATGTCGCTCCTTCATATCTCAGCGCAAAGAGTCACGAGGAACTTATTTCGTCATTACTTTAAATTTAAAATTACTTTAAATTTGAAATTGGTTTAAATTCGAAATTACTTTAAATTTAAAATCATTATAAATCCGGAATATCTATAAATCCAGAATCGTTATTAATCTGGAATTGTTTTAAAGTCATCATATCTCTAAAAATGGCAAGCTGATGAGAATTTTAGCAAGATTATCCGCCATTTGCAGCGCAGCGCCTGAATCCCCCCGCCTTTATAGGCGGAGGGTTTATTCCGGCGGGGGCGGGGTTCTCCCGGGCTTTTGATGGAGGGCTTAAAATGAATAATACACTTTCGTCGACATCTGGCAGTGCCAATGAGTTTTGAAAATGACTGTAAAGCTGCAAGTAGAATATGCAAAATAGTTGCAATTGTTGGATATAAGTGGTATAATTTAACAGTATTTTACAGCTGTAAGTTACTTGAAAGGACTTGACAATGGCTATGCGAAAAGCGCTAATTTTTAGCAATCAAGCAATCAAGCAATCAAGCAATCAAGCAAGCAAGCAAGCAGGCAAGCAGTATGATATCGCTCTTTTAGAGCATTCCTTTTTGTGCAATGAATTTGAAGTAAGTGCGAGCCTCGAAACTTGTGCTGACTTAGCATGCCATGTGGATTGTACCAATCAAGTGGCTTGCTGCAAATATTACAGATGTAGAAGATATAGATATGACAAAACAAAGGCTTGTCACCTCCGAAGTGCTATATTCGGACGTGATGGGCCTTTTTGCTTTTGCAGCAATACTTGCAATCCTACCATCTGGGCAAGAAATATAGCGCGGTACTAGCGGCAGAAGCTACGCTCTAAAATGTATCTTGTACTTTTATATTTGAAATGAAAAAGGAGAATTCAATGAAAAGAAAACAAAAACATAAACTGACAGTGACGAGATGCCGCAGTCAGTTTCGAAAAGAAAAATGTCAGGAGTTTGAGCACAGCATCGCGAGCTCGAAAACCTGGAACATGCCAAAAATAGCAAAGCAAGTCATGGTTATACTACTTATGCTTGCAATGCTCGTGACGATGGCACCGCAGAGCCTGCTTGCAGACGCAGTCATAAGCGCTGATGCCGAAGAGACTTCGACGACCCTCAAAAACCCTCGAATTGTCAAAGACTCTTCCATGGAATCCGGCCAGGAAGTAACTTGGGACTGTGTCTGGTTTGGAAATTATCCACAGACTGAGATAGTAGACAAAGCCGAGACAAGTGGATGCTGCGGCAAGGAGTGGGCTGCGGTTTCAGACTATAAAATAGACGCAACCCTTTATGAAAAGCTTAAAGGTGCGACATATGACTCAAATGGAGACACGACCATAGACGGAACAAAGTATCGCAGGATAAAGAAAAGTAATGCGACATTATATTATGAAGGTAATGTCGATAACAATCCTTACTATAACTGGTCAGACGACAGCACGTACCACTACTTCCGCTATGACCCCATAAAATGGCGAGTGCTTAATGTGGAAGGCGATAATGCATTTCTTCTCGCTGACAAGGCACTTGATGACCAGATGTATAACACATCAAATACAGATGTAACATGGGAAACTTCAACTATAAGAAGTTGGCTGAACGGATATGGAAGCTCGTCAAACAATTGCGGAACAGACTACAGCAGTAAGAATTTTATCGACAGTGCATTCACTTCTAGTGAACAGGGTGCGATTAAGACTTCATCAGTAGTAAATAAAGACAATCTGTATTATGGTACAGAAGGAGGAAATGATACTTACGACAAAATCTTCCTTCTCTCTGAATCGGAAGTATATACAGATACTGCAACAAAGTATGGCTTCACAAGCAGTGATGCTTCTGACGAAGCGAGAGAATGCAAGAGTAGTACGTTCGCGAAAGCTATGGGGGCGTTTTCTGCCGAAGAAAACTACCTTGGTAATTGCAGGTGGCGGCTGCGGTCGCCGAGTCACTATACTTATGATGCCGCTTGTGTCTACGATAACGGCTACGTCGACACTGATGGCGATGATGCCTATTGTGTCAACATCATCCACAAGAATGCTTGTCGGCCCGCTTTGAATCTTAATCTCTTATCTTCTAATCTATTTTCGTATGCTGGGACTATGTGCAGTGACGGATCGATGAGCAGTGACGGATCGATGAGTAAAATTTGTAAGGTACACTCTTACGGTACTCCTACATATACATGGGAATCTGATAACTCAAGGTGTACTGCGGTAACCAAATGCACAGGGAGCGGATGCAGTGAAAAAATCACTGAAACAGTAGCTGCAACATCCGAATCTGTAGAAAATAGAGTTATCACATCCAAGACTGGTGAAAAAAAGACAGTCAAAGTTTACACGGCAGCCTTTTCAAATGACAAGTTTAGCAAGCAGACGAAGTCAGTGCCTAGTGATGCCGGCACGGGTTTGAAAAATCCGCAGAAAGTCAAAGACTCTGCCATGGAATCCGGA
>CAVJDC010000164.1:0-3443 GCA_963648085.1 Anaerovoracaceae bacterium | reverse complement strand
CTGCTTAAGATTTAAGGCAATCGAAGTCTCCTGCTTGGTTGAAGTTTGACCAAGTGCAAATTCCTTAGCTTTAGCCTTGCTGAACTTTCCCTTGAAGGTGACAACAGCCTTATATCCGATATCTGTGTCCTTTACCTTCACGATAAATGTGCCATCAGCATTCTGAGTACCTGCTGCCTCACCCCACATGGTTCCGTTGTTTGCATACCACTTAACGCTGTAGTCTTCACCATACTTGAGAAGAGTCTTGTCCTTGTCAGTTGCGGCAAGGCCCTTGACCTCAAGAACAGTAGTCTTTCCAGCTATAGGAGTCGCAGGAGTACTTACTAGAGAGCCTGTGGATTCATCATATGCAATCTCAAGAATGTCTACAGTTGTCGATATTGTCTTGTCGTTATATATAATGCTGTCCTTAAATACTGCCTTAATCTCGCAATTTTCCTTCGCTTCTTCAAAAGTGATATCGCAAGATGCTTCTCCATCTTTCAAATCAACTGTCTTTATAAGATCATCGCCAACGTAGAAAGCAACCTTACCATCCGTCGCACCAGTAAATGTCGCACAGAAAGTATATTTATTATTTTTATACAATTTTCCTTCAGCGGGAACCTTTGCAAGAGTATTATTCCCTGTAAGGTCAAGCTTAAGTACGTCTCCTTCCTGATTTACGGTAAACTCGCCCTCCGTATATGTTCCCGCAGGTGAGACGATTGCCTTATATTTATATTTTGAACTCAGAGGCTTTACGCTAGCGCTGCTAAGTTTTGTCCAATTACTATCACCCTTGTTTTCATAATATGCAACCGTATAATCGGAGCTTGTAAGCGTATCTCCTGCGCTATTTTTCACGCTTCCTACGCTAAGCGTCGAAGAAGTATTTACCTTCAGTGCAGGCGCAGAAGTGAGCTTTACGCCATTGCTGACTATCGTGATTGATTTAACTGAAACACTCTTAGCTGACGAGTCAGAAGTATTATATGCATCATTTCCGCTGTATTTAGCGGTAAATTCCACGGTCTTTGTTCTTATAGTTGATGCAGGAAGAGTATATGTGATACTGTCTCCTATATTATATTCACTGACTATTTCATTTCCGTCAGCATAATATGTCACAGTACCATCAGTGACATTTTTTGCAGAACTTCCGCTTCCCGTCGTCACAGCAGCGGAGAGCTCAACCTCGCTGCATTCATTTGCACTTGTGACAGTTTCACCGTTCTGACTTACAGTCAACACAGTCGCAGTTTCCTGCTTAACCGACTCATTTGCGAGCGTAAGTTCCTTTGCACTATTTTTTCTGTAGTTTCCGATAAATGAAACGACAGCCTTATATTTAACTCCGCCTTTCGTCACACTTGCAGAAAATGTGCCATCAGCATTCTGAGTACCTGCTGCATCTGCCCACGAATCTCCGTTCTGCACCTTCCAAGCAAGTGTATAGTCAATTCCATACTCAAGAATAGCTCCGTCGGTATTCTTGAGCCCCGCAACCTTAAGAACAGCGGTATTTCCCGCTACAGGAGCTGCAGGAGTGCTCGTCAGCGAACCTGTGGATGTGTTATATTTGGTTGATTTATCGGTAGATTTTCCTTTACTGTTCACAGTCCCTACATATGTAAAAAGACCAGCAGTAGATGGGAAGCTTATAGTCAAAGCAGGGCGAATCCCCACATCTACGGCTTTAATGACATCTTTCATTGATCCGACGCTGCCCCCAATTCCTACATATGCAATACTATTAGTACTGTTGCCCGGCGACCGCAGCCACCAAGAACAGTTGCCATACCAACCCTCAAAAGCTGATGTAAATGTTCCCATAGCTATCGCATACGCACTGCCCTTGCATACGCGTGATTCATCATATTCATTCGTACTACTAAACCCATATGATTTTACGTCAGATTCTGAGAGAAGGAATATTTTGTCCGTCAGATTAGACTCTGTTGTAGTTTTTGCAATTGCACTACGTTCTTCATACGTAAATGCACTATTAAAAAATGAATTATTCAGCCAGCTTCTTATGGATGAAGTTTCCCATGTCACATCTGAATTTTTAGTACTAAACTTTTTGTCGTCAAGTGCCTTGTCAGCAAGAAGAAGCGCTTTGTTGCTGCTTACAGAGAGGACATGCCATTTTATAGGATCATAGCGGAAGAAACGTCCTCCTGAGGTTTCAGGGTTGTCGGCGTCCCAGCTAAAGTAATTTTCACTTTCATTTCCTTCATATGTTGCTGCAGACTTATCTGTTGCCAAATATTTCGTGCCGTCTATGTTTATTTGATTATTACCGTCTTCGAGAAATTTTGTTTTCAATTGTTCGTACAATACAGCATCATTTTCAAAATATGAACTTGAATCAGACCACGGCTTGTCAGAGCATCCACTAGATACATAATTAGACGAGCTGACTATCTCTGTCTGCGGATAGCTTCCGAATGTCCCGTCACTCGAGAAAAGATCAGAATTTATGAGCTTAAGTGTCAAAGCGGGGCGAACTCCGATATTTTTTTCGTTTACAGCATTGCCAGAAGAGTAAACGCTTCCGGTGTAGTTTACGCCTGCGACATTAGAATTGGTGCTGCCCGGTGAGCGCAGCAGCCACTGACAGTTGCCCATGTAGCCTGTATCGTCTGATGTATATATTCCCATTGCTTTTGCATATCCGCTGCTTATGCATCTGCGCGCCTCATCATTTATATCAGAACTACTTACAAACCCATACGTTTTTGCTGCTTCTGTATCGCAAATCTCAGATTTAGAAAGAAGAAAGATTTTGTCACTAGTATTTTCTACCGAAGTCGCTGCAATTAATTTCTGTTCTTCGGAAGAAAATGCTCTATTTTTAAATGTTCCGTTCAGCCAGGCGCGGATAGTTGAATTTTTCCATGTTACAGCTGAAATTGTGGAATTATACAGTTGGTCGTCAAGTATTATGTCAGCAAGAAGAAGTACCTGACCGCCTTCTACTTTCAATATACGCCATTTTATAGGATCATAACGGAAATAATGATAATCTGCATAGCCCCAGCTAAAGTAATTATCACTATCATCTTTTTTATATGTTGCCTCGGACTTTTTCACACGGTGGTACTTCGTGCCGTCTATGGTTGTGTCTCCGTTATTGTCATATGATGAATACACGAGTTTCTCATACAGACTATCTCCTATGTCAAAAGCTTCTTCATAATATGAGCCAGAATTACTCCAAGGCTTATCTTTGCAACCGCTTTCCCCATCATTTACACCAATATTGGCAATCTCTGTCTGTGGATAGCTTCCGAAATATATGCAATCCCATGTTACTTTTTGGCCTGCAGTCATGGAAGTGTCTGTGGCTATCTGTGGATTTTGCAGTGTCAACTCTTCCGCAAGGACAGCCTCATCGTCTGCGGACTGATCTTCGTCCTGTGCGGCCTGTGAGTCCACCCCTTGCGCGGTCTGTG
>CAVJDC010000163.1:0-3470 GCA_963648085.1 Anaerovoracaceae bacterium | reverse complement strand
CATCCAGACTGCCTACAAAGCCTTTATTTATGGGCTTTTTCGCAATTTTGTCCGCTACTCAAGCTCTATCGTTCCTGGCGGTTTGCTCGTCAGGTCGTAAAATACGCGGTTTACCCCGCGCACTTCCTTAATAATGCGGTTCATTGCTTTCTGAAGAACTTCAAAAGGAATCTCAGCCGCTTCAGCCGTCATGAAATCCACAGTGCGCACAGCACGCACAGCAATTGCATAATCATAAGTTCTCTCATCGCCCATTACACCCACAGAACGGACATTTGTGAGAGCAGCAAAGTACTGATCAGGCATCCATGGAGCCCGTTTCCCGTGTTCTTTGAGATATTCTTCAGCTGCTTTGTCAACCTCAGTGCGATAGATAAAGTCAGCATCCTGAACCATGCGTACCTTGTCTTCAGTGATATCACCAATGATTCTGATTCCTAGGCCAGGACCCGGGAATGGCTGGCGATATACAAGAAATTCTGGAAGACCAAGCTCTAGTCCGACCTTTCTCACTTCATCCTTAAAAAGATTTCTTAGCGGCTCCAAAATAGCCTTGAAATCAACGACGTCAGGAAGACCGCCTACATTGTGATGCGACTTTATAACTACAGACTCACCGCCTAAGCCGGACTCTACTACATCCGGATAAATCGTTCCTTGGGCAAGAAAATCCACAGAGCCTATCTCTTTTGCAACCTCTTCAAATACACGTATAAACTCTTCACCGATTATCTTACGCTTGCTCTCAGGCTCAGTCTCGCCCGCCAGCTTCACATAGTAACGATGCTGGGCATTTATGCGCATAAAGTTTATATCAAACTCTCCGCCTTCGCCAAAAATAGCCTCTACCTCATCACCTTCATTCTTTCGAAGCAGACCATGATCTACAAATACACAAGTAAGCTGCGAACCGATAGCTTTAGCAAGCAGAGCGGCTAGGACTGACGAATCCACGCCACCTGAAAGTGCAAGAAGAACCTTGCCGTCACCGACAGTTTCTCTTATACTCTTTATCTGCGATTCCACAAAGGAATCCATGCGCCAATCTCCAGCACATCCGCAGATATTGCGGACAAAGTTGTATATCATCTTCGTGCCCTCAGGCGTGTGAAGAACTTCTGGGTGGAACTGAATTCCATAAAGCTTTCTTGATGAATCCTCTGCAGCTGCCACAGGACAGTCTTTCGTATGAGCTATCGATTTAAAGCCGTCACCGAGCTTGCTTATATAGTCAAAATGACTCATCCAGCATACAGTTTCCTGCGGTACACCCTCAAAAAGACGCGACTGTGTATCTACAAAAACAGGCGTCCTGCCATATTCCTGAACATCAGCTCTCTCAACCTTCCCTCCGAGAATATGCTGCATCAGCTGTGCGCCATAGCACAGTCCAAGCACAGGAATCCCAAGCTCAAAGAGTTCCTTCTCATATGAAGGGGCATCTTCTTCATAGCAGCTATTTGGCCCTCCTGTAAGAATTATGCCGTCAGGCTTCATATTCTTTATTTCTTCAATAGGTGTGCGGTATGAATAAATTTCGCAATATACATTGCATTCTCTTACACGGCGGGCAACGAGCTGGTTGTACTGCCCGCCGAAATCTATTACTATTATTCGCTGATTTTCCATATATACCTCCAAACCCGCCGTCTGACGACAGCGGGCCGATATCCTTCGAGTCATTATTTTTGTCATTCAATCTGGATGATTTAAACTGACCACTCCTAGCCTTGCAAATTGCAAACTTCAGATTTTTAGTTGGCTAATTTTGATTCGCCATATCCAGGCTGGCTAGCTTTGATTCGCCGAATTTCATTCCATCTATTTTGAACTGGATGATTTCAAACAATTACTTAGTCGGACTGCTTTCCTTCAGAATTACATCATGTGCGCCGCCTTCTACGATACTTGTAGAAGAAACAACTGTAAGCTTAGCCTTTTCCTGAAGTTCTTCTATAGTCAGGGCACCGCAATTGCACATAGTTGCCTTGATCTTGCTTAGAGTCAGCTGAACATTGTCCTTAAGCGGACCTGCATAAGGAACATATGAGTCAACGCCCTCCTCAAACTTGAGATTGCTGCCTTCACCGTCATCATAACGCTGCCAGTTTCTTGCACGTGCAGAGCCTTCGCCCCAATATTCCTTGACATAAGAGCCATTGATATTCAGCTTCGTAGTAGGAGACTCATCAAAACGAGCGAAGTAACGTCCAAGCATCAGGAAGTCAGCACCCATAGCGAGAGCGAGAGTCATATGATAATCATATACAATGCCGCCATCAGAACAGATAGGAATATATATACCCGTTTCCTTGAAATATTCGTCTCTTGCAGCTGCAACTTCAATAACAGCAGTAGCCTGGCCTCTGCCGATACCCTTAGTCTCTCTTGTGATACAGATAGAGCCGCCGCCAATTCCGATCTTTATAAAGTCAGCACCTGCCTCTGCAAGGAATCTGAAGCCATCACGATCGACTACATTTCCGCCGCCGATCTTTACGTCATCACCAAAAGTATCCTTGACATATCTGATAGTTCTGCTCTGGAATTCTGAAAAACCTTCAGAAGAATCTACACAGAGGACATCCACACCAGCTTCAAGAAGAGCAGGTACTCTTTCCTCGTAGTCACGAGTGTTTATTCCGGCGCCAACTATATACCTCTTGTGTGAATCGAGAAGCTCGTCAGGATTGCTCTTGTGCGAATCATAATCCTTTCTAAATACGAAAGACTTCAGTCTGCCGTCCTTTCCTATAATAGGAAGAGCATTTAGCTTATGATCCCATATGACATCATTTGCTTCTTTTAGTGAAATGCCATCCTCAGCATATACAAGCTTTTCAAACGGAGTCATAAACTCACTGACTTTAGTAGAAGGATCCATTCTTGACACACGATAGTCTCTGCTGGTAATAATTCCCAAAACTTTTCCTGCTGCAGTTCCGTCATCAGTGACTGCTACAGTAGAATGACCTGTCTTCTTCTTTAGCTTGATGACATCTGCAAGAGTCTTGTCAGGAGAAATATTTGAGTCACTCTTCACGAAGCCTGCTTTAGTATCCTTTACGGCTCTTACCATAGCAGCTTCTTCTTCAATAGACTGATTTCCGTAAATAAAAGATACGCCACCCTCTCTCGCAAGAGCCACAGCCATCTTTTCACCTGATACTGACTGCATGATAGCAGAAACCATCGGGATATTCATAGAAATAGCAGGATCTTCCTCGCCCTTTCTATACTTCACAAGCGGTGTCTTTAAACTTACATTTCCTGGAACGCATTCGGCCGACGAATAACCCGGCACTAAAAGATATTCGCTAAAAGTACGTGAAGGTTCCGAATAGTAAAAAGCCATAAAAATTTTCCTCCTTTTTATATTAATACTCTATATGTTTTATCTATATTTATTACTCTATCTGCACGATTCTCGGCATGGCCAGCACAAGCTTCAATCTCAAGAATCTGCACGA
>CAVJDC010000162.1:0-3505 GCA_963648085.1 Anaerovoracaceae bacterium | reverse complement strand
CGTTGTAAGAATATTGATAAATTGCAAAATAATGGTGAAGCGATTTTATTTTCATAAGAGTAAAAAGGCTTTAGTATAAAAGAAAAAAATGAAAGTAAAAAAACATAAAGACCGAAGGAAAACTTGCTTTCAGGGCTAAGCTAGGAAAGAGGTAGATTGACCTGAAAAAAAGTATTCACATGTCACATCCCACATGATAAAATTGTTACAAAATATAAGGAAGGACAGGCAGATATATTATTATCTGAAAATATATGAGCGATAAGAGCAAAAAGACAGACAAGAAAGAAAAGAGAATTTATAAGAATCCAGAGACTTATTTTATCCAGACATTTGGCTGTCAGATGAATGAGCACGACTCTGAAAAGATGGCAGGAATGCTGGAAGAAAAAGGCTTCAGACTCTCTGAGAACCGTGAAACAGCTGACATCATAGTTGTAAATACATGCAGCGTTCGTGAAAATGCTGACAATAGATTTTTCGGTCAGCTTGGAGTTATCAAGAAAATAAAGGAAAGACATCCAGACAATATTATTGCAGTTTGCGGATGCATGATGCAGCAGGAGCATATCACTGACAGAATCAGACAAAAATTTTCGTGGGTTGATATTATTTTTGGCACTATGAGTATACATGAGTTTCCTCATTTACTCGATGACTGCATCGAGACAAGAAAGAAGCTTATGTCTGTATATGATGCCCAGGAGGAAGTTATTGAAGGACTTCCATCTCATAGAAAATATCCTTTCAAATCCTTTGTTGACATTATGAATGGATGCAACAACTTCTGCACTTATTGCATCGTCCCATATACAAGAGGAAGAGAACTAAGCAGAAGGCCTGAATCTATAGTTGAGGAAATCAAAGGACTTGTGGCGGAAGGTGTAAAGGAAGTTACTCTTCTTGGACAAAATGTAAATTCATATGGAAACAATGCCGATTTCGAATGCGATTTTGCAGGATTGATCTATATGATAAATGAAATAGAAGGACTCGAGCGCATAAGATTTATGACATCTCATCCGAAGGATCTTTCGGACAGACTTATTCAGGCTTTTGTTGATTGTGAAAAATTGTGCAGGCATATTCATCTTCCTGTGCAGGCTGGCAGCAGTGAGATACTTCGCCGCATGAACAGAAGATATACAAAAGAAGATTATTTAAAGCTAGTTGAAAAAATCAGAGCTGCAGTTCCTGACATAGCCATTACTACAGACATTATAGTAGGATTTCCAGGAGAGACCGAAGAAGACTTCGAAGAAACTCTTGATCTCGTCAAAAAAGTCAGATATGACTCGGCATTTACATTCCTTTACTCAATCAGGACGGGTACACCTGCTGCGACCTACGAAGATCAGATTCCAGAAAGCATAAAGCATCATCGCTTCGATCGTCTGGTAGATACACTAAATGCCATAACTGCAGAAAAAAATGCTCTCTACGCAGGTAGGGTAGAAAAGGTACTCGTAGAAGGAAAAAGCCGCGATGATGAACTTACCTATACAGGCAGAACGGACACATTCAAGCTTGTAAACTTCACATCTTCTTCAGACGTCACAGGGCAGATAGTCGATGTGAAGATTACCGACGCCAAGACGTTCAGCCTGTTTGGCGAAGCACTTTAAAGTTTAGCAAAGTACAAAAAATGCTCAATGTCTTCACTATCGGCAAATCAGCCAAAGCTAGGAGAAAAAAATGATCAATTATCAGACAGAAAATGGCAATATCACGTTAAACGAAGCTTCATATGCCGACATAATCTCTGTATCTGCTGAGGACTTTAGCTCAAGACTTATGTTCTCGACACCTAGCGGAAAACCAGTTGCTGCAGGACATATGAGATGGAAATCATCTGATTTCATGTCAGCCGAATATATAAAAGCTTTAAATTCAGTAAATCTGACAATATATGTAGTGATGAGATTTGGAATAAGCTTTAGCGATACACTAAGCGAATTTTCCGATATTATACGCAAAAATGTAAAATCTATTACGGGCACAGATGTGGGAAGAATCAAATTCAAAGTCACAGGTGTAAAATCAAAAAAGCTTGTGCGCAGAGATATTGAATTCCTGTTTTAGAATACAATTACAGCACAGAGGTTCTACTAATGTGCTGTTTTTTTTCATAAGGAGGCTTATATGCTTGTTACTGAAGCAAAGGGAATAGGTCCCAAAAAGGCGAAGCTTCTAGAAAAGCTTGGAATAAGAACTACAGATGACATGCTCTCTCATTATCCATCGTCATACGAAAACAGAACAAAAATTATACCTATCAGCGAGACTGAGCCTGGGAGTACATGTCTTGTACGTGGAACAGTCACAAATATAAGAAAATTTTATCCCTCCGGACGCGGCAAAAAAATGATGTATGTCCGTATATCAGATGATAGCGGCGAGATGAATATTGTTTTTTTTCGGGCAGAATATTATGAACGCAGCTTCTCTGAAGGCAAAGCTTACATTTTTTATGGTCTTGTGCAAAAAGGACAGGGAAGATTTAATCAAATGGTTCATCCCGAATATGAAGATGGTGAAAAGGAATTTACTGCAAAGATACTCCCGATATACAGAACAACTGCTGGCATCAGTCAAAGCGATTTGAGAAAGCTTGCCAAGTTCTCACTTTCAGCATCCTCAGGGCTCATCCGTGAAACACTTCCAGAAAGGCTTCTTACAGAAAAAAATATCTGCAGCAGAGATACTGCTCTTAGAAATATCCACTTTCCATCTGACCGAGATATGTTCAAAATGGCCAAATATCGCTTGATATTTGAAGAATTTTTCATACTTCAAACTGGTCTTTTTCTTAAGGGAAGCTCGGGTTCAAAAATACGCAAAGGAATCGACTATCCACATTCAAATGATATAAAGGATTTTATAGGTCATCTCTCATATACTCCGACTAGAGCACAGCTTCGTGTCATGAAAGAAATAGAAAATGATATGGAATCTCCATTTCCAATGCAGCGACTCGTACAGGGAGACGTCGGCTCGGGAAAGACAGTTGTAGCAGCTGCAGCGCTCTACAAAGCAGCAAAAGCGGGATATCAGGGTGTCATAATGGCGCCTACAGCCTTGCTTGCCTCTCAGCATTTTGATAATTTTTCTGAAACCTTCAGAAATATGAATATACACATTGGGTATCTTTCGTCATCACTTAAAGCAAAAGAAAAACGTGAGACTATAGATAAGCTAAAATCTGGCGAAATCGATATACTTGTCGGAACACACGCCGTCATACAAGGAAGTGTAGAATTCAAAAATCTAGGTCTCGTGATCACAGATGAGCAGCACCGATTTGGTGTAGACCAGAGAAAAGCTCTTGCCGCGAAAGGTAATGATATAAATCCAGATATTCTTGTAATGACTGCTACTCCTATACCTCGTACACTTGCAGTTATACTTTTTGGAGACCTCGATATCTCGGTTATAGATGAGCTTCCTCCCGGAAGGCAGAAAATCATTACAAAGACAGCCTCTTCAAAACAGCGCAGCACAGTAT
>CAVJDC010000161.1:1842-3517 GCA_963648085.1 Anaerovoracaceae bacterium | reverse complement strand
GTATAAAGCTGAGTAATTTTGCGTCATTGAAGCCTTCTCCCATGATAAGCCCGCACAGGATTCCAAGTGTCGGTGAAAAGTACTCACCTATCCCTATCGCCATGAGAGGCATATTCGCAACTGCAATAGAGAAAAATACAAGAGGCAGACCTGAAATGATACCTCCGCCGATAAGGTAAAGCTGCTTTGCTGCAGTAAGACCTGCAATACCGACATCCCCCATGTAAAAAATAAATATCGCAGCTATCGCAAATGGAAGCATGATAAGTATCTCTATCGACGTACTCACTACAGAATCAATAGTAAGGCTCTTTTTTATTGCCGAATAAATCGCAAAGCAAAGTGCGAGCGAAATTGTGACAAACGGTACACCGCCAAATCCGTCTGTGCTCTTTATTATGCCTAAAATGACAATGATAAGTATCACAACATGACGCCATGAAATCTTTTCCCTATAAATGAACGCTCCGAACATAAATACAACTACTGGCATTATATAATATCCCAGCGAGCACTCTAGAATATGCCCGTTACGAACAGCAAAAAGATAAATAAGCCAATCCGCTGCAAGAAATACAGCCGCAGGAATTTCTTTCTTCATTATATTTTTATCGCACAATGCATTTTTTAGAAGTTTTAGCTTTCCCTGGCACTTTAATATGATAATACAACAGACAGCCGCCCAGATGATGCGAGATGCCATCACAAATCCTGTATCTATTCCTTCTATGATATTCCAATAAAGTGATTGAAATCCCCAAATCACATATGTCGCAGCAAGTGCCGCAATACCAATTTTATAATTATATTTTTGATGCATCTTTATATATTCTCCGTCAAAATAATATGATCCTTTTTCTTACGAGTCCTTTTATGTGATTTCAGCAAAATACTTGCTGGACAAGCAGCATATAGCAGACAGTTCCTCCAAGAATACTTAGCAGCGTATTTTTTCGCCATACATGAAGAAATATTACGACAGCACACGAGATGAGCTGAGGCAAAAATCCTGCCAGTTCAGAAAAGCTCGTATCTTTTAAGCAATATACAACGAGCATCCCCATGATAGCATAAGGAAGAACTGATCCTAGATAGGATACTACTGCAGGAGTCTCTCTATTTCCATTAAAAATGATAAATGGCAAAAATCTGAGACATATCGTAACTGCAGCCATTATTATTATCGATACAATTACATTTATATCACTCATGTTCCATCTCATCCTTTCTTCCGCTGGCACTTTTCATGGCGAGAAGTGCTGCTGTAATCAAAACCATCGCTGGAATCATAAAGTCACTTCTTCCAAATATCAAAATACAGATTAGGGATGCTGCTACGCCGACAACTGCAGAGAAATGTCCTTTACTGCTGATCCATTGATCTGTGAAAATAGTTACAAAAAGTGCTGTAAGCGCAAAGTCGATTCCCTCTGTGCTGAATGTTATCATCGAACCTGCAATTGAACCTATTATACTTCCTGTAACCCAGTAAATCTGATCGAAAAGTGTCACGAGAAAATAATATCTAGTCTGCAATTTTCGGTCATCATATTTTTCTTTCTGACAGACGAGAGAATATGTTTCATCTGTAAGTCCAAATATCAGATATGCTTTTTTCTTACCCGCATTCTTGTATCTGTCAATCATCGATATTCCATAAAATAGATGTCTTGCA
>CAVJDC010000161.1:0-1764 GCA_963648085.1 Anaerovoracaceae bacterium | reverse complement strand
TGGACAAAGCAAATGTAAGCGGTGATGCCGCTGAAGTGATCAGATTTATTCCAAGAAACTGCATCGAGCCCGCATATATAAAAATACTCATCGCAAGTGCCCATAATATTCCGTAGCCATTTGTCTTGAGAAGAATTCCAAAGCCTATTCCAAGGACTAGATATCCAGTCATGACAGGGATTGTGTCGATAAAGGCTGTCTTTGTCACACTTTCGTTCTTTTTTTCTTGGGAAGCTTTTAATTTTGCGTCTTTATTTGATATTGTATCCATAATATTTCTAACCTAAGCTTCAAAAATAGTCGCCGCCCCATAACGGGCAGCGACTTTTATGTTTCATATTAAAGTAATCATTGTAATCATTGATGTAAACTGCCCTGACATATAGATGTCGAAGCATCCTGGTTACACCATTGACAGTGGTAAGAGGTTTCTAAGAAAACATTTCATCGCCGCTCTTAAATTCAAAAGCAGGATGAAAATCAAACTTCACAGCTCCTACTGCAATTCCAGGACCTGCAGCTTTTTTGATTCGTGCAATTCCTTCATTTCCAAAACCTGCACAAAGCTCTACAGCCGTACATCCTTTTGCAACTAATTCCTTTGCAGCTGCTTCTGCCTGTTCATAATTTGAGCATCCGATAACATTCATGTCGATATCAGAGCCTTCTATAACAGCTCTTTCCTTTTCTGGATCGCAGCCTGGAGCTACATAAATAAAACCACATTGAAACTTCATCTCGTCCTCCTGTCCTACACGAAAATATTTAATGTAAAATTTATTTTTGTCATTATAGCATGATATATGCAGCGTAACAATTAGAGATTTTATAAAATATCTAAATTCGCAATCATATAAAAAACTTTATGTAAAGATTTTTATGCAAAGGCATCAATGCGGGAAATTCAACGCAAGAATTCCAATGCAAAACATCCACACAAAGATTTAGTGAAAAGGCATCAATGCGGGAACTTCAACGCAAGAATTCCAATGCAAAAACCTCCACACAAAGATTTAGTGAAAAGACATCAATACAAAAATTTTAGTGCAAGTACATCAATACAATGACCTCAATACAATGACCGTAACGCAAAGATCTTAATGTCAAGACAGAAATTGTCAATTCAATAAAATCACCTAAAATTACATCTTAGATATCCACAGCAAACTTGATAAACCATCTAAAAATGATTTTCCTTAGATGCTTCAAATGCTTATCCTATATTTTTCATGTAATTTATGCTTTGCACTTTTCCAGAAATCATCACTTCCGAAATATCAATACGCATCCTCCTGCAAAAGGGTCTTTGGCCTTTAAGATAATAATAAGCCGTGCGCTTAAGATTTCTTAACTTTCTATGATCCACAGCTTCGCATGGTCTTCCTTTCCTGAGGCTTGTACGAGTCTTTACTTCTACAAAGCATAATGCATCATCATCAGAATCATAAGCTATAATGTCTATTTCCCCATATCTGCATCTAAAATTTCTGAGAATTATGCAAAATCCTTGTGACTTAAGATAAAGCGATGTAATCTCCTCGCCTTTCATGCCTAATCTATGTTTTCTAGTATAATCTTCACTTCCCAATATACACCTTCTAAAATTTTTAAATTATTCTTTTTTGATTAATGTTCTTTATCGATTTCTCCATATATAAGATTGATTTGTCCATATACAAAAACGTCAAAACCTTCCCATAAGCTTGTCTTTTACAAAGCTCATGCTCTCGCGGAGCATATTATTTGGAAGGAAAAGCTTCGACG
>CAVJDC010000160.1:0-3528 GCA_963648085.1 Anaerovoracaceae bacterium | reverse complement strand
TCGGCTGAACAGATAGGCTTACAGCTTGGATTATGAATCGGTTGGTCAGATAGGCTTACGGCTTGGGTTATGAACCGACTGGTTAGATAGGCCTGCGGCCTGGGCTGTGAATCAGCGGGTCTAGATTGCTTACGACTCGAGGCAGAAAGTGATTAGGCGGGCTTTGCTTGTAACACGTGTGGTATGTATTATGATTTCATGATTCGACAAATATGACAGCTGTCATCTAAGTGTTGGTGAAATGCTGAAAAAAGCATTTGGCAGAATTTTAAATGCAGAAGGGAAAGGCATGCTTACAGGAAAACAAAGAAGCTTTTTAAAAAGAATTGCACACAGTCTGGAACCAGTCGTTTATATGGGAAAGGCTGGACTTACTGAAAATGTAGTTAAGGAAATGGAAGATTATCTGAATGCTCACGAAATCTTGAAGGTGAAGCTGCAGGAAGGCTGCTTATATGATGCGAAGGAAGCAGCAAATGCATCTGCAAATGTTCTTGGTGCTGAGTTTGTGCAGGCTATAGGAAGAAAATTTACACTTTACAGACCATCAGAGCAAAATTTGATTGAAATTCCGAAAAGATAGTAAGCTGAACTGGCGAGCTGATATGGATGCGACATGCCTAAGATATGTAGATGTGACACTGTCTAAAATATGTAGATGCGATAGTGCTTGAAATATGTAGATGCGATAGTGCTTGAAATATGTAGATGCGATAGTGCTTGAAATATGTAGATGCGATAGTGCTTGAAATATGTAGATGCGATAGTGCTTGAAATATGTAGATGCGATAGTGCTTGAAATATGTAGATGTGATACTGCTTGAAATATGCGGACGCAGCAATGCCTAAAGATTGATTTAAAAAGAGGGAGGAAAAGGAAAATGGTTTTTATGAGAAGAATGTTTGGAGGATCGTGCAGGATGCTTGCACGAAAGGTCATGGCTGTACTTTTGGCGATCATTATGGTGATTAGTGCATCTGTAAGCGCGACGGCAGCTGATATAAGCAGCTTTGCAGATGTAAAAGACCATTGGGCTTATGATATTCTTACAAGATCAGTAAACGACGGCATCATAAATGGCAGCAATGGCAAGCTAAATCCAAATGGCACTCTTACAGGTGCTCAGATGGCAACTATCCTCGTGAGGCAAACAGACTCACAAAGATATGATAGTGCATATCCAGGGACATCTCAGGGCGACTGGTATTATATGGCATGCGCTGCTGCAAAATATGCAGGAATTCTTCCAGAGGATGGCAGTGTGCCAGTAGATAAGGCTGTCACCAGAGCGCAGGTATTTGCTGCATTTGTAAAGGCATTTGATCTTCCAGAATATAATGGTGCGCAGGACAAGAATGTATATGAGCCTGCTGTTGATAATAGTGAAGAATCGAAAGATACAGACGCAGAAGAAAATAAAAAAACAGATACGGATGCCGAAAATCAGAAATCAAATTCTTCAGATTCGGATAAGAATGCTGAAAATATGGATGTAAAAAAATCATCTGACAGCGCAAATGATGGAAAGAGCGCCGACAGTGCAAACAACGGAAAAACCGCTGAAGGAGTAAAAGAAGGCAAGGCATCAGAAGATGCAGATGCCAGCAAGACTGCTGACAGCGCAAATGATGGAAAGAGCGCCGACAGTGCAAACAACGGAAAAACCGCTGAAGGAGTAAAAGAAGGCAAGGCATCAGAAGATGCAGATGCCAGCAAGACTGCTGACAGCGCAAATGATGGAAAGAGCGCCGACAGTGCAAACAACGGAAAAACCGCTGAAGGAGTAAAAGAAGACAAGGCATCAGAAGGAGCAGATGCTGGAAAGACCACTGAAGGTTTAAAGGATAGCAAGACTGCTGAAGGTACAAGTGACGGTAATGCTGCTGAAGGTACAGGCAACGGAAAGAACGCTGAAGGAACAGATGAAGATAAAGCAGCAGAAAAAACTGATGCAGCAGAAAAATCTTTGAAATCTGCGAAAAATAAGCAATATCCGATTCTTGATCAATTTTATGATTCTGGCAGCATGACTACGTCAGAGATGGACGCAGCTGCAAGGCTTGTAAATGCGGGTGTTGTCACAGGAAATGACAAGGGCCTTATTAAGGCAGCATATAGTATCACGAGAGCGGAATTTGTGACGATGCTCTATCGCGCAGCAGCAGCTGCTGAAGCATATGCAGCAGAGAAGAAGGACAATACAGATACAGACAAAAAACCAGATAAATCTGATAAAAAAACTGACTCGTCTGATGTAAAAATCGCACTTACAGCAGATGACGTGAAAATCAATGCATCACTTAAGGTCAATGCGACTGTTCAGGGCTTAGAAAAGGATATCTGTGCAGATTTACAGTGGTATTATGATGAAGAGGCTGTAAGTGACTTTTGTGCCAAAGACAAAGTTATTACAAATGGAACTACATCAGCATTTGTTAAATCAATCACATTTTCAAGATATATGTCGAGATCTCACAGAGTAGGTCTTGGGATTGAGTACAAGGATTCGAATGGTGATGTAGTCAAGCTTTATAAAGAAAAAAATGTTGCAGTAGACAATTATAGTGACGCATATTACCAAAAACTGGAAGATGATGCCGCGGCTGAAGCTGCAAGAAAGGCTGCTGAAGAAGCTGCAGCGAAGAATCTCCTTACCGAAATCTCGTGCGTATATAGAGGCAATTATACAAAGGAATATAATAAGGATTATACCGAACAGCTCAAGACAGAGTTTGTAAATAATAATGGATATTCGAGCAAGACAGATTATCTTGTATGGGTAAATCTCGGAACACAAAAGGTAAATATTTTTGAAGGCAAGACTGGAAACTGGAAGCTGATTCGCACATTTAGATGTGCGAGCGGAGCACCATCTACGCCTACACCTAAGGGTGTTACTTATGTTACATATAAGCAGACAAATTGGACTACATCCTCATATACATGCAGACCTATCGTAAGATTCTACCCGGGAACTGGATATGCATTCCATTCGATGTTATATTATCCTAGATCTTCGGTACTTAAGAATGGCGCAATGGGTTATCCTGCATCACACGGATGCATCCGCATGGAAGATGAAGGAATCTGGTTCATTTACAATTATATTCCTGCAAAAACGACCGTAGTTGTATACTAATGCTTCGCCATGCTGTCAGTGCCATATTCTGTCTGCTCTCCGAGATAGATGAGTAGCTGCCATTTTCCTGGCATATCGTCTGCACCCTTCAGCGGTTCCATTTAATTGAGAACTTTATAGAAGTAAATAAAGTATAATGTCAATGAGCATTGCCCTTTCTATAGTTAGAAGTTTGGTCACGGATAATTATACCAGAAATGGAGGTCAATGCTCTTTTTATTTGCAAGCCCCCGAAAAATCAAGGTTTTAATGGAATTTCAGAACGTAAAAATAGGTAGTTTTTGACACTATCGTCCGGCATTCGCACAGATCCTTTCAAGCGAATCTGCAGCGGAGATAAGACTATAGAATATCGTCTGCACTATGAAAAAAGATAACGCCTTAACAA
>CAVJDC010000159.1:0-3530 GCA_963648085.1 Anaerovoracaceae bacterium | reverse complement strand
ATATAATGCCAAATCTGTCACGCAGTGGTGCAGATAGACTTCCCGCTCTCGTCGTTGCACCTACCAAAGTGAACTTCGGAAGATCAACCTTAAGAGTTCTTGCCGAAGGACCCTTGCCAATGATAATATCTATAACAAAGTCCTCCATGGCCGAGTAAAGTATCTCCTCAACCGAGCGATTCAGTCTGTGGATTTCATCTATGAAAAGTACGTCATTTTCCTGAAGGTTAGTAAGAACTGCAAGCAAGTCACCTGCTCTTCCAACTGCTGGTCCTGAAATGATTCTGAGATCAGCATTCATTTCGTTTGCGATAATGCCTGCTAGCGTTGTCTTTCCAAGACCTGGAGGTCCATAAAACAAGACATGGTCAAGCGGTTCGTTTCTCTGCTTTGCTGCTGTTATGAAAATTTCAAGATTTGTACTTACAGTTTTCTGGCCAATATATTCTGAAAGATGCCTCGGACGTAGACTGTACTCTATCTCTTCATCCGCATCTGTAAACGACGCTTCTACTAATCTGTCTAAATTCAATCTCTGCCTCCGTTTTTATCGATATCACTCTCGTATTTTTGCATTTAACCGCAGCGCCAGGTGATTCCTAACCTCTGCAGGCTTCACCAAGGTGGTCTCCCAGTTCTACAATCTTGACAAAGACTTGAGACCCGCTTTTATATATTCCTCTGCAGATGCGCCTTCTAGCTCTGACATGGATATAGCCTCTGATGCCTCTGCCTTTGAAAATCCAAGAGCCATCAATGCGGCAACTGCGTCCGTAAATTCCTTTGACGTACTTTCACCTGCAATGCTGTCTGACATAGTCTCTGATCCAGAAATCGTTGACGAAGAAACTTTCTCCGAAAAATGAATTTTTTCTATCTTATCTTTAAGCTCCAAGACTATACGCTGAGCAGTTTTCTTTCCAACCCCCTGCGCTTTCGAAAGCGTGTCTGGATCGCCAAAAATCACAGCATTATATATTTGTAAAACAGTCAGCGAAGACAGTATAGAGACTGCAGCCTTTGCACCTATTCCACTGACTGTCTGCAGCAGTTTAAACAATCTTAAAGAATCTCTGTCATCAAATCCATAAAGACTTATATCATCCTCACGCACTATCATAGCTGTGTATACTGTCACTTCCTCATCTGGAGAAGCCAGATATATTGCTGAAAGCGCTGGCACATGAATCTCGTAACCTATTTTGCTATTTTCCAGCACAATACCGCCATCAAATGTATCTACAACCCTACCCTTAATAAAATGAATCATCCTGCCTGACCCGCCTCTTTCTGTCAATATTCACTATAGTCACTGCAATCGCTGCCAGAATTGATTTCCCGTATAATACGGAATCCTGTAGTTCGTGACGGAGAAGTCTTGTGATTTTCCCCATTTGCTTTTTCATTTTTTCTTTCCTTCTGAAGTGCCCTCTCAATAGCATTCGCATATCTTCCTGATCCTCTAGAAGAATTTCCATGACATATGGCTACTGCCAATGCATCCGCAGTATCATCGGGTTTAGGCACTTTCTCAAGCTTAAGGAATGATTTGACCATCAACTGTACCTGTCTTTTTTCTGCTCTTCCATATCCTGTAAGAGCCTGTTTTATCTGCAGCGGTGTATATTCAGATACAGGGAGTCCTGAATTAATACACGCAAGCACTGCGACACCTCTTGCCTGTCCAACATTTATAACGGTCTTCGCATTTGTATTGTAAAATAGCTCTTCTATAGCAGCTTCATCTGGCTTTGTGTCGCTGATGATATCCATAAGTGAAGCATATAGGAATTTTAGTCTTTCTGGCATAGGCACTCCAGCTTCGGTATAGATACTGCCATAGTCACAAGCTGAGTAGTCATTCCCATTTTTGTCGATAATACCAAATCCCATAAGCCCGTAACCTGGATCTATACCCAGTATCCTCATACATTCACCTCTCACATTTCAAGTACGCATTTCGTGTTCATATTTTAGGCTCGCATTTCAAGTTCATAGTTTAGGCTCGCATTTCAAGTTCATATTTTAAGCTCACTTTTCAAGCTAAGATTTCAAGCTCGCATTTCAAGCTCACATTTTAATTTTTTTGCTCCCCGCTTTCATAAAATATTTGAAACTACTAAATGCTCTCTCAAAAATATCACTTTTTATTATATCACAATCTCATTTTCCTCTCAATATGTAAGCAATTTCATGTATACATAGTTTCCAAACATACATGCCGTTTCATACTCATACACGACCTCCAAACATACATGCCGTTTCATACTCATACACGACCTCCAAACATACATGCCGTTTCATACTCATACACGACCTCCAAACATACATGCCGTTTCATACTCATACACGACCTCCAAACATGCATGCCGTTTCATACTCATACACGACCTCCAAACATGCATGCCCTTTCATACTCATACAGCTCCTCCCCATGCTAATCAACATAGTTCCTTGACATGGCTCCTCCCCATGCTAATCAACATAGCACCTTGGCATTGCTTTTCCCCATGGCAAATCAACACGTCATCTCAACATGCTGATCAACACGAACACTCGACCATTATGATGTCTGCTATCACTGTCGTGAATGTCTGTGAAAATGTCTGTGAATAGAGTTTACCACCACACGAAACTTTAATCAAGCTTTTTTCGAATATTTGTTCGATTTTGTTTCAGATAAATTTCAACTGCCTTTGCTGCCCTGTCAGAACTATTTTCAGGTGAAATTTCCCATTCGCTTACAGGTGTTTCATCTGCCTTGTCGGATACTGCACGCACGATGCTGCACGGAATCCCAAACTTCGCCGCATGTGCTGCAACAGCACCACTCTCCATATCTATTGTCAATGCACCAGTTCTCTTATAAATCAATTTTTTCATTTCTCTGTTCTGTAAAAAAATATCACCTGTCGCCATACTTCCCATGTGGATTTTCAGCCCATCCATCTGCAATTTAGAAATACACGCTTCAGTTTTAACGCACTTTCCTGCTTCACTCCCAAATTGCATAACCAAATCCTGATTTCCTTCTCTTGGCTCTCTTATTATTTTAAATTGTACTGTTTCATTTGCAGTAACTATATCTCCTACATTTAGGCTTTCATCAAGTGCACCCGCAATCCCGACATTTATAACCCACTTTGGACTAAATTCTTTAATTAAAATATCGCAGCATCTTCCTGCATTTTCTCTGCCTGGACCTGATTTTGCGAGTACTAGGTTTACATCATGTAAATTTCCTTGTATAAATCTAAAACCCGAAATTTCTTTTATTGATATAATATGCATCTTATTTCTAAGATATTTAAGTTCTATCCCCATCGCCCCAATTACTGCTATAATATCATTTTTTTCTCTCATCTTTAAATTTCCTATACTCTAATAAACGTTCTCTTTGCCTTGCTGCTGATATCGTGATTGCCCTCGATTTAAGACCTCATTGTCTCGATGTGCAATTTCAATCCGATTAGCTCGACATCACCGCTAATGCCCACAGCTGCAATATCATTAACATCCCATTGCCCCCG
>CAVJDC010000158.1:0-3541 GCA_963648085.1 Anaerovoracaceae bacterium | reverse complement strand
GAAATATTTATGATTTTCAGAGATCTTTTGAGTAAAATGTCAGAAATCTTTTTTGATTTAATTGAAATATCTGAAGACTCCCTTGACGATGCCAAGTATCTTGACATCTCTTACGATGATAGGGCTCATACTTGAATTTTCCGGCTGAAGACGGATGTGGTCACCTTCACGGTAGAATGTCTTGACTGTAGCTTCACTTTCAAAGCCGTCAATCATAGCAACTGCCATATCGCCATTTCTAGCAGTATTTTGACTGCGTACCAAGATGAGATCACCATCAAAAATACCTGCTTCAATCATGCTGTCACCTTTGACTGTGAGCATGAAGTGATCTGAGCCAGAATTTATATATCTTTCGGGTATAGGGAAAAATTCTGTAATATTTTCCTTTGCCAAGATAGGTGTGCCAGCTGCAACCTGTCCAACGAGCGGAATCTGCACAACTGATGGTCTGTCATATATGTCCTCAATGTTTGCATAATTGTCAGATGAACTTTCAAATGAAGGTGTGTTCTCATGTGTACTAGAAACTGCACCAAAGCTTGATGCGGCCAGATCATCTGCATCTGTCTGAGTGTGCTGCATATAAGAATCATCATTCGTCTGAGCGTAGCTTTCCCCCGGCTGCGCATAAGAGCTGCCGCTTGCTTGGGCGGTGCTTTCAGTACCAGGCTGCGCATAAGAGCTGCTGCTAACCTGAGCGATGCTTTCAGTGCCAGACTGAGTGAAGCTATCTGCATTGTGCATGCGTGAAGCCTCAATCTCCTTCGAGAAAGCAGCATATCTATGTAGTGCTGATAGCCTGTCAAAACCTATGATCTCAAGAGCTCTAGGCTTGGCAGGGTCTTTTTTTATAAATCCTTTATCTTCAAGCGATTGTAAGTCTTTGTGAATAGTAGACGTCGACTTGACATTCATGGCATCACAGAGTTCACGTACTGTAGGTGGGTATCCTCGCTGGAGTACGGCTTCTTTGAGATAATCAAGAATCTTATGCTCCCGTGCTGTGAGATTCAGCTCATCTGTAGGTAGTTTTTTTCTGCCCATATATATGTACCTCCTAGTAAGGTGATAATATGCAATATATCCTTATAGCCTTTATGACATTTATAGTCGCTATGAACTTTGTTCGAACAAAGTATATCATAAATCGAACAAAGTGTAAACACTAGTTCTGAAAATAATCCAAAATTTTTAAATCTGCCAAAATTCTTTAAAAGTTGGTTTCTGCACTTGCTTGACTTTCATTGTGAGAGGAAAGATTCTCAGATTCAATCAGTCAGACATTCAAGAAGAAATATTTTGTAAAATTTCTCTTGCTGCGTTAAAGAGTGTCGAATTCGTGGTAAGATATAACGTAACACCTGACATCACCGATTTTGCACATCCATAGGGATTTGCTTGGTGCTGTAAATATATGTAACTCAAAGGCGAGGAATTCATTTCCGACTTTATCTGGTGGGTTATAGTGAGATTGTCTGCGAAAGAAGTAAATATAAATCCTGGATATCTGCGAAAGGAGAATATACAAATTATGGATATTATAAATATTACAAATGAAAATTTTGAAAGCGAAGTACTAAAGAGCAGAGGGAAGGTGCTGCTTGATTTTTGGGCTGCGTGGTGTGGACCTTGTAAAATGGTCGCACCTGTTTTAGAGCAGATCGCAGCGGAAAATCCTGACGTGAAGATTGGTAAGGTAAATGTCGATGAACAGCCAGAGCTTGCAGGTCGTTTCATGGTTCAGAGCATTCCTACACTGGTGATTTTCAGAGATGGAATGCCTATTTCAAAGACTGTAGGTGCTCAGCCAAAGGAGGCAATAGAAGCTTTCATAGGTAAGGCATAAGGCTGCAATCAAGGCTTCTTACAGATGTCAGACATCACGAGTGTTTGAAGCTAATATTGCAAGATTTCCAGGCATGTCACAATCTTGTGAAATGCCTAATTTCTGCTAATTATAATTTTCGGACTTGCCGATTTATGCTGCTGCAGTGTTGTCGAATTATGTAGCTGAAGTGCTGTCGAATTATGTCGCTGAAGTGCTGTCGAATTATATCGCTGAAGTGCTGTCGAATTATGTCGCTGAGGTGTTGTCGAATTAATAAGAAAGCAGACTTTTATAAATCGGAGCAGTTCATGCTGCCGCAATTCTGCCGATTGCAGCTGCCATAATTTCGCAGAATAAATCTGCTGCAGCACTGCTGATTGTGCTGCCCGCTAGAACGATAAAGAAAAACCATATAGAGTAACCATATAGAGTAACCATATAGAGAACCATACATTATAGGAAAATGGAGGAAAAAATGTTGACAGCTGACAAGGATGCACCTATCGGTGTATTTGATTCTGGACTTGGAGGAATAAGCGTACTACGTAAGATGGTGCAGCTGATGCCAAATGAAAGATATATATATTATGGAGATTCTGCAAATGCGCCTTATGGCGAAAAAACTGATGATGAGGTCTTTGAACTGACAAAAAATGTTTTTGAGACGCTTCTTAAAAAGGGTGTCAAGGGGATTGTCATTGCGTGCAATACTGCTACATCAGTGGCAGAAAAGCGTTTGCAAGAGCTGTACCCAGATGTTCCAATTGCGGGCATAGAGCCTGCTGTAAGGCTGGCTGCTGAAAGGATAGGAATGTCGCCTAAAGAAGATGCTAAAGCTCACAAAGAAGAAGTTGAGGCTGCAAAGCTTAATGGCATGGCTGCTAAAGATAATGGTGCAGCTGCTAAAGATAATGGTGTAGCTGCTAAAGATAATGGTGCAGCTGCTAAAGATAATGGCGCAGCTGCCAAAGATAATGGCGCGGCTGCGAAGGCTGACAGCAAGAAGCGCATCGCCGTCATGGCTACTGCGGTGACGCTAAGGCGACAGAAATATCTTGATCTTAAGGATAGCTACAGTGACATTTTTGATATAGTTTCACTGCCTTGTCCCGAAATCGTGCGTTTTGTGGAGGCTGATGGCTGGTCAGATGAGCAGTATACAGCAAAATTCCAACAATATTTGATAGATCTTTTTGAAAAGCATGGCGGAAAGGAAAATCCTTTCGATGCTGTGGTTTTGGGATGTACACATTTTCCATTTGTATCAGAATTTGTTCGTAAGGCGGTTGGTTCTCAAGCGATTTTGTGTGATGGAAGTGAAATTACTTCAGAAAATATGTATGAGATGCTTAAAGAAAGAAATATCCTGACTGATAGGAAAAAAGCAGCAAATGGTGAAATTCCAAATGATAATGAAAATCAGGCGGGGCGTGATGTTCTTGCTAAGTCTGAAGAGAAAGATTTACTTGTAGAAATCATGAATTCCGCGGGTAATGAAAAAATAGAGCAGTCATGGGCATTATTTCAGCGCAAATCTCTTTGATGGATGACTAAAGCCTCTGAGGTGCTGCATAACTTTGAGTTAATGACCGGATTCATTGAGATATTGCACGAGCTTTGAGATTATGGCTAGGTTCATTGAGATATTGCACGAGCTTTGAGTTAATGACCGGATTCATTGAGATATTGCACGAGCTTTGAGATTATGGC
>CAVJDC010000157.1:0-3583 GCA_963648085.1 Anaerovoracaceae bacterium | reverse complement strand
GTGAAGAGCTGTGCTGCAGTGATCACACGCGTGATGAGCGGTGAAGAGCTGTGCTGCAGTGATCACACGCGTGATGAGCGGTGAAGAGCTGTGATGAGCATTGCGGACTGGCGACGAGCCAAGTAGTAGGTGCAGATTGTTATTTGGACGGAAGGAGATAAAAATGGCAAAGGAAAAGGCGGTTCTCGCTTATTCTGGAGGACTTGACACATCGGTAATTCTTACTTATTTGAAAGAAAATTATGATTATGACGTTATTGCGGTATGCGTAAATGTGGGTCAGGATGATGATTTTGACGCTATCGAAAAGAAGGCTTATGCAACAGGTGCTGTAAAGGCATATATCGTTGATGTTACGGAAGAGCTTGTAACTGATTATATCTGGCCTACACTTAAGGCTGGTGCTGTTTATGAAAACGATTATCTGCTGGGAACTTCATTTGCTCGTCCTCTTATTGCAAGGGAGCTTGTTCGTATAGCTAAGCAGGAAGGCGCTGTGGCTATTGCTCATGGCTGCACAGGAAAGGGAAATGACCAGGTTCGTTTCGAATCAAGCATACATGCTATTGATCCTTCACTTAAGATCATAGCTCCTTGGAGAGAATGGGATCTTAAGTCTCGTGAAGACTGCATAGCATATGCAAAGGAACACAATATCCCTATTTCACAGACTTTGAAGAAGATTTACAGCCGTGACCAGAATATCTGGCACATTAGCCATGAGGGTGGTAATCTGGAAGATCCATGGAATGAACATCTTGATGATATTCATGTGATGAGTGTTCCTGTAGAAAAGGCTCCAGATGAACCTACTTTTGTCGAGATTACTTTTGAAAAGGGATGCCCTGTAGCGCTTGACGGCAAGGATATGGGTCCTGTAGAAATCATCGAGACTCTGAATAAGGTCGGTGGTGCAAACGGAGTAGGTACTATAGATATTATAGAAAACCGCCTTGTAGGAATGAAATCAAGAGGTGTATATGAAACTCCAGGAGGAACTATTCTTTTCAAGGCTCATCAGGATCTCGAAAAGCTTGTTCTCGACAGGGAAACTATGAGCTTCAAAAATCAGGTTGCTCTTAAATATGCCCAGCTCGTATATGATGGTCAGTGGTTTACGCCGCTTCACGATGCGCTTGACGCATTTGTGGATTCTACACAGGAAATCGTTACTGGAGTAGTAAAGATGAAGCTGTACAAGGGAAATGCTATTCCTGTAGCTTCTAAGTCTAAGTATTCTCTCTTCAACGAAAGTTTTGCGACATTTGGTGAAGATGACGTTTACAATCAGGGTGACGCTGAAGGGTTTATCAATCTCTTCTCTCTGCCTATGAAGATAAGAGCTATCAACTGTAAGGAAGGAAATATTCCAAATAAGTACGAGTAATATCTAAGCAATGCGAGTAATGTCTAAGCAATGCGAGCAATGTTTGAGTAATACGAGTAATATCTAAGCAATGCGAGTAATATCTAAGCAATGCGAGTAATATCTAAGCAATGCGAGCAATGTCTAAGCAATGCGAGTAATGTCTAAGCAATGCGAGTAATATCTAAGTAATACGAGTAATATCTTAGTCATAAAAGAATATAAATCTGAAAAAATGCCCTTGCTGGATTGATTGAAGAAATTGATCGGTAAGGGCGTATTTTTTTAGAGCGGAGGGATTCATCCAAGAGTTGTAGGAAAATGCTGAAAAATGGTGAAAAAATAGACTGTGGGAAATAATGGAAAATATTGAAAATATGGCTGACAAGAAGTATAATGTAAATGATACCCTTTTGTGAAGAAAGGGGGAAAATCTGACAATTAAGGCTTTGAAATGAAAAAGATTGAGAGCATATAAAGGAGAATATGGAAAATGGCAAAGAAGCTGTGGGGTGGACGTTTTACGAAGGCTGAAAGTAAGTCTGCAACGGAATTTAATGCGTCTATTGACTTTGATAAAAAAATGTATAGACAAGATATTGCGGGAAGCAGGGCGCATGCGGCTATGCTTGGGAAGCAGGGCATTATTTCTGCTGAAGATGTGAAGGCAATTGATGATGGTTTAGCTGGGATATTGGAAGATATTGAAGCTGGAAAGATAGAATTTACTATTGAGAATGAAGACATTCACATGAATATAGAAAGTATCTTGACGGAGCGTATCGGTGAGCCGGGAAAGAGGCTGCATACTGCTCGCAGCAGAAATGATCAGGTTGCTGTTGATTTTAGACTCTGGACTAAGGAAGCTATTATTTCACTTCTGGATGATATGAGAAGATTGCTTCGTTCTGTTTATGAGCTTGCGGAAAAGAACAAGGGATATATTATGCCGGGGTATACTCACCTTCAAAGGGCTCAGCCTGTCACTCCTGCTTACCACTTTATGGCTTATTTCCAGATGTTCAAGAGAGATTACAGCCGTATGGAGGATTGTCTCGAGAGAATGGACGTGATGCCGTTAGGATCAGGGGCTCTTGCTGGTACGACATATGAAACTGACAGAAGATATGTGGCAAAGCTTCTCGGTTTTTCTGAAATATGTGAAAATGGCATGGATGGTGTAAGTGACAGGGATTTCGCTCTTGAATTTCTGAGTGATGCCTCTATATGTATGATGCATCTTAGCAGATTTTGTGAGGAGCTTATTCTTTGGAGCTCTACTGAGTTTGGATTTGTTGAGATAGACGATGCGTATAGTACTGGTTCGAGTATTATGCCGCAAAAGAAAAATCCAGATATGGCGGAGCTCATCAGGGGAAAGACGGGTCGCGTCTATGGCGATATGATCACGCTTTTTACGTTGATGAAAGGACTGCCGCTTGCATACAATAAGGATATGCAGGAGGATAAGCCGCCTGTGTTTGATGCTGTCGAGCAGCTTAGCGCATGTATAAATATTTTTGCTGATATGCTGGATACTTTGACGATGAAGAGTGAGACTATGCAGAAGGCTGCGAAATATGGATATATGAATGCCACGGATGCTGCCGATTATCTGGTTTCTAAGGGTGTTCCTTTCAGAGAATGTCATGCGATTATCGGTGAAATTGTGCTTTATTGTATCTCTCATGGCAAAGCTATAGAGGAGCTGTCACTAGAGCAGCTTCAGGACTTCTCACCGAATTTCGGACCTGACATATATGAAAAGATTGATCTGAGGGCATGTGTGAAGGCAAAAAAATCGGAAGGCTCAACTTCTTTTGAGAGTGTGGACAGGATGCTTGAGAGTGCAAAAAAATATCTCGCATCTATTGAGGCATAAAATCGAAAATCAAGATGACATTTGGCGGCGATTTTGCTGTCGATGCTTTTGACGGCAGTGCTTTTGACGGCGATGCTTTTGCTGCCAATGCTTTTGATAGTGGCGCTTTTGACAGCGGGGCTTTTGATTGCGATGATTTTGATTGCGATGCTTTTGACGGCAGTGCTTTTGACGGCGATGCTTTTGCTGCCAATGCTTTTGATAGTGGCGCTTTTGACAGCGGGGCTTTTGATTGCGATGATTTTGATTGCGATGCTTTTGACGGCAGTGCTTTTGACGGCGATGCTTTTGCTGCCAATGCTTTTGATAGTGGCGCTTTTGACAGCGGGGCTTTT
>CAVJDC010000156.1:1203-3601 GCA_963648085.1 Anaerovoracaceae bacterium | reverse complement strand
ACAAAAACGTCAAAACCTTCCCATAAGCTTGTCTTTTACAAAGCTCATGCTCTCACGGAGCATATTATTTGGAAGGAAAAGCTTCGACGAAGGAGCTGCAATTCCACAAACATTTTCATAGCCATATTTGTGTGCCATACCTACAGATCTGCATATGTGGTAGTTATTTGTCACTATGCCTACCGATTGACGCTCAATATCTATAAACTGAGCACTATTCTTAATATTTGCATATGTATTTGTTGCGTTTTCTTCCTTTATGATGCGTTCTTCGGATATACCTTGCTCCTGCAGATATCCAGACATTCCTTCTGCTTCAGTCATGGATTCGTTTGCACCTTGCGCTCCCGTCACGATACATATCGTGTCAGGATTTTCATCAAGATACTTTACAGCAGTATCCAGACGATACTTAAGCACAGTAGATGGACCATCATCTCTTATGTGGGCACCGAGGACTATGATATAATCAAGACTCTCTTCCCCTGCTGAATTGAAATCCTTAAGTATAGATACCTCCACAAACATGGCTGCTGCTATGCAAATCACAAGTGCAAATGCTACTACACATTTTAATACAATCCCGATTTTTTTAAAAATATGAAAGTGAGCCGCAGCAAAAAATAAGGCAAAAATAATGGCAATAGCAAACCATACAACGTAGAACTTTGTGCCTGTGTGTGCAGACATTATAATCATCCCATATGCAACGCTTAGTATTGTGAGCAGACCCCATAAACTTTGAAAAAACATAATTGACCCCCTTATTTTTTGCATCTGTGATTTTACTACTGGTTAATTTTTATTTATTACCTAAAGTTTTTTTCTTTCTGATGCTTTTTAAACAGCTTTCTCTGTACTTTTTTGCTGCTTTTCTTGTACTTTTCTGTACCTTTTTACCTCTTTTCCCGTATTTTTCTAGTGCTTTTTCCTTATTTTTCCTGCTGTTTTTTCCTTATTTTTTCTGCTGCTTTTTCCGTATTTTTCCTGCTGATTTTTCCGTATTTTTCCTGCTGATTTTTCTATGCTTTTGCTATTTCTTTTTTAGTATATTTCCTGCTATCTTTTCCGTACTTTTTCCTAATGATTTTTCTATGTATGCATTTGCTATTTCTTTTTCCATAGCTTAATGCTTTTTTCCTGCTGTTTTTTAGCGAAGGTTTCTCTCCCTAATAGCTTCTGCCACTTTGTCTAAAATGACATCAGCAGCTTCGCGCTTTGTCATCAGGTCATAACTCGTCATCTCTCCGTCAGGCTTTATGATAGTGATGATATTTGTGTCCACGTCAAAGCCTGCCTTTGGATTTGCGACATTATTTGCAACAATCATATCAAGGTTCTTTGATATGATCTTCTTTTTTGCATATTCTTCCAGATTTCTTGTCTCAGCAGCAAAGCCTGCCATGATCTGATGCTTTTTCCTCTTGCCCAAAGTCTTAAGGATATCAGGATTTTCTGCAAGGTGAATCGTGACATCACCGTCCTCCTTCTTCATCTTGTGCTCAGAGGTATTTACAACATAATAATCAGCCGGAGCAGCAGCCTTAACTACAGCGTCCACATCATCAAATACTGATTCACATGCAGCAAGCATCTCTTTTGTGCTTGTAACCTTTATAAGCTGCGCACCTTTTGGACATTCAAGAGAGACTGGTCCCGAAACAAGGATGACATCCGCACCTCTTTTAAGTGCCGCTTCTGCAACTGCATATCCCATACGTCCTGAAGATTTGTTGCTGATATATCTCACAGGATCGATAACTTCTACAGTAGGACCTGCTGTGACAAGTAATTTTTTCCCTTCAAAATCCAGTGTGTGATTTTTTTCAGTCCCAATCTCGGCCTTTTTAGCTTCATCATATGATTCATCACCAACCATAGCAGAAGTTTCATAGGTATTTTCTGATTCATCACCAGCTAAATCAGAACCTTCATAGACATTTACTGATTCATCACCAGCTAAATCAGAGCTTTTACATGCACTTGCTGATTTACTTTTTTCAATTGTTTCTGCAGTACTGACAATTTTTTCACAATCTGTGCAAAGCTTATCAGATTCTTTTTCATTCAAAATGTCAACTATATGTCTCACAATCTCCGCCGGCTCAGACATACGTCCCTTGCCTTCATATCCACATGCCAAAAGTCCGCTGTCTGGTTCGATAAATTCGTACCCAAAGCTCTTAAGCTTCTCAATATTTGACTGTACTATAGGATTTTCGTACATATTTACATTCATAGCTGGTGCTATCACTACTCTCGCCTTTGTGGCCATAACTGTCGTAGTCAGCATATCATCCGCTATGCCTGAAGCAATCTTTCCTATGACATTTGCTGTAGCTGGTGCTATCACAAAGACATCTGCCTTGTCTGCAAGAGCGATATGTCCTACCTTCCA
>CAVJDC010000156.1:0-1152 GCA_963648085.1 Anaerovoracaceae bacterium | reverse complement strand
GTCTGCAAGAGCGATATGCCCTACCTTCCAAGCCTCTGGCGTCGCAAATGTATCTGTGACTACAGGATTTTTTGAAAGAGTTCTAAATGTCAGCGGTGAAATAAATTTGCAAGCATTCTCTGTCATTATTACATCGACCTCGAAGCCTTCTTTTTTCAATCTACTGACCATGTCAGCGGACTTATAACATGCTATGCCGCCCGTAACTCCTACTACTACATTTTTGCTCATATCTTACCTTTACAATTCTTAGATGTAAGCTCTAATTTACTTAAATTAAACTAAATCATCAGCCTCTGGATCATCTTTGAGTTCTTCGTCTTTTTCGGATTCTTTGTCTTTTTCGGGTTCTTCGTCTTTTTAGAACTCTGCGCCATTTTAGAGCTCTGCGTCATTTTAGAGCTCTGCGTCAACTATCTCTCCGCTAAGCTCTTCACTCTCAAATTCCACGCTGAAGCTTTCCTCTTTTTCTTCTCCATCCTCAGATGCAAATGTGATTGTCATCTCTACCTCTGAGTCGTATGAATTATCGAGAATATCTAAATTCTCTACGCTGTCTAGATCGCTATCTGGACCAAGTACATTTTCATCCTGCAGCTTTGTCACTTCATCTGCATTTTGGAAGTCATCCATCTCCTCAGTTTCCTTCTTTGGATAGATTCCTGTCCTCTTCATAATTTCGAGAGCCTCACTTCTCGAATAAGAAATCTGGTCCTCAGCAATCTCTTCAGTTGCGATAGAGACTGGTTTATTTACCTTGACTTCATCTATAAGTACTGGATAGCCATCGATAATATCTCTTGCTCTCTTTGCAGCAAGAGATACAAGTGTATATTTATTGTCAGCCTTTGTTCTTAATTCGTCAATTGGTGGATATAACATTTAAATTTCTCCCTTCAGTTCTATTAAAATTTTATTTGCAAATTCATCGCTTGAAACAGTCATATGTTCAGCATTTATAATATTTTTCACATCATCGACAGCAACGGACAAATCATCATTTATGACAAAATAATCATAATGCTTCAAATAATCCATCTCCTCCTCAGCTTTCCCAAGTCGAATCAATATCTGCTGTTCAGAATCCATGCCTCTATTTACAAGACGCTCTCTCAGAATCCTGAGTGATGGAGGAAGGACAAATACCAAAAC
>CAVJDC010000155.1:0-3601 GCA_963648085.1 Anaerovoracaceae bacterium | reverse complement strand
GTGATAGCCATTGAGTGATAGCCATTGAGTGATAGCCATTGAGTGATAGCCATTGGGAGAAAATGACATCTTCAGGGAAAATGGTGATCGAAGGATTGTAAATATTGGTGGATATTATATGAAAATATTAGCTATAGCAGATCTTCACCTTTCATTCGCAGTTGACAAGCCTATGGATGTATTTGGAGAAAACTGGAAAAATCATCATATAAAAATAAAAAAAAATTGGATAGAGACTGTCGGCGACGATGATATCGTTGTCATTGCAGGGGATTTATCATGGGGTCTCAAGGAAAATGAGATAAGTGAGGATTTTGGGTGGATTCATAAGCTTCCAGGAAAGAAACTCATATTTAAAGGAAATCATGACCTTTGGTGGACTTCTAAGATGAATAAGCGCTTCGAAGACATGATTTTTATGCACAATAGCTTCTATCCAGCAGGAAGCACAGCTATCTGCGGTACAAGAGGATGGAATTTGCCATCTCAGAGTGCAGATTGGACGGAGCATGATGAAAAAATATACAGACGTGAGCAGGGAAGGCTTAGACTATCGCTTCAAGCAGCTAGGTCACAGGGATTTGAAGAAATCATTTGTGCAATGCACTATCCACCTGTAGAAAAGAATCTCAAGCCAAATGGATTCACAGAGATCCTCGAAGAATTTGGGGTTTCAATATGTATATATGGTCATCTTCATGGAAAGACTGCTCACCAGTCAGCATTTGAGGGGACTCTAAATGGTGTGCAATACAAACTCACGGCGGCCGATCATATAGATTTCAGACCTGTAATTTTGAAAGCAGGCAGTGGCGATAGCGAAAAATGATACTTAGACATTGATACTTGCGTCACCAGAAAAAAGCTTTGACAGCAGATTTTTGAGGTGCTGACGGCGGCACAGCAAATATAATTTAACAGCTGGCACTGACGGCGGCACAGCAAATATAATTTGACAGTTGGCACTGACGGCGGCACAGCAAATATAATTTGACAGTTGGCACTGACAGCGGCACAGTAAATATAATTTAACAGTTGGCACTGACGGCGATACAGTAAATATTTGACAGATGGCACTGACGGTGGCACAGTAAATATAATTTAACAGTTGGCACTGACAGCGGCACAGTAAATATTTGACAGATGGCACTGACGGTGGCACAGTAAATATAATTTAACAGTTGGCACTGACAGCGATACAGGTAGTGGTGCTGAATGAGGTTTGTATATTATGAATGACAGAAGAGTGATAATGATTGTGATGGACAGTGTTGGGGCAGGTCAGATGCCGGATGCGGAGACATATGGTGATGAAGGCTGCCACACAGTCAAGCATATTTTTGAAAGCAATCCAGGACTTAGTCTGCCTGTGCTTCGTGACCTGGGTTTTTATGAAATAAATGGTATTGAAGAAAACTTATCTAAAGATGTTGAGGAAAACAAATGTCCCCAATATTGCAGGATAAAGGGTGCTTATGGCCGTGCGGCAGAGCTTTCAGCAGGAAAGGATACTATTACTGGACATTGGGAAATTGCTGGCGTGGTAACCGCCGAGCCATTCAATACATATACAGATACAGGATTTCCAGCCGAATTTATATCACAATTTGAAAATGAAATCGGCAGAAAGGTGATTGGAAATTATGCTGTCTCCGGCACAGAGATTATTCGATTACTTGGAGAAGAGCATAAAAGGACAGGCTTTCCGATTGTATATACCTCGGCAGACAGCGTTTTTCAAATAGCTGCAAATATAGATTTTGTAGATATAGATACCTTGTACAGCTGGTGCAGGACAGCACGCAGGCTTCTCACGGGGAAGTGGCTTATAGGAAGAGTCATCGCAAGACCATTTGTTGAAAAAAATGGCATATATACAAGAATTTCAGGACTACGGCATGATTATGCACTAGATCCACCTGAAAAGACGATACTCGATATAATTCAAGGTTCAGGCGGTCAGGTTTATGCTGTAGGAAAAATAACAGACATTTTCAACGAACGAGGCATCACATGTTCACTTCATACAGAGGATAATGCCGAAGGAATGAAGGAAACAGCTAGAGCCATGTCAGAATGCACCCGTGGTTTAATAATCACAAATTTGGTAGATTTTGATGTGAAATATGGTCATAGACGCGATTCTAAGGGATATGCAGAGGCACTGCTTCAATTTGACTCAGGGCTGCCAGAAATCATGTCAGCACTAAAGAAAGACGATATGCTTATATTGTGTGCGGACCATGGCAACGATCCTGTTCACACTGGATGGAATCATACAAGAGAATATATACCTGTAATGGTTTACGGAAATAATGTAAAAGATGCTACAAGCTTAGGCACACTTTCATCCTTTGCAGATATTGGAGCGACAGTCTGTGAATATCTTGGAGTTGAGCTGCCCCAAAATGGAATGTCTTTTCTTGATAAAATAATGAAATAACCCGACTTTGGACAGAAAAAAGTCTGACAGCATCGCTGCTGCGAGCTGTCAGATTTTATATAAAATAGCTTTTTTAGAATGTCCACTTGAGCGTGAAATTTATGAAGTGCTTCAGCATAGATGTAAGATATGTCTTATTTCTTACTGCAAGAGCAAGTGTGATATAAATAGGTTCTTCAATCTTTACCATGCATAGGCCAGGTCTTGTCGCTTTTTCAAGAAGCTTAAATGAAAGAAGCGAACAGAGGTCATTATTATCAGACAGAAGGTCGAGAATAGTTTCTACGTTTCTAAAACAATCTGTAATATTGAAGTTTGAGCCGCTCTTAGAGAAAGCTTCTATGACAGATGAGTAAGTTTCTCTGTCTGCATCAGGCTGTATGAAGGATTCATTTCCCAGGTCACGAATACTGACACTTTTTTTCTTTGCGAGATGATGATTCTGATTGACTACCAATGCAAGCTCATTCTTTGCGAGCTCGTACGTAGTGAGATCTGGATTTGCAGCTCTTTTAGGAGTCTGAATAATAAATGCAGAATCTATCATATCATTTGCGAGCATATTTATAAGCTCTGTATTTGTTCTGTCTACTATGGTCAGCTTATTTTCTGGAGGAAGTGTATTTCTGAAGCTTTGAAGGAGCCTATAGATACCAAGACCTCCCATAGCGGGAACAGAACCAATAGTAATAGTTTCGTAAGTGCTTGTGTCATATTTTTTCATAGATGCTATAAGCTTTTCATATGAATTTACTATATCATTTGCATATCTGAGAAACTCGCGTCCAGCAGGGGTAAGTGTAATAGGCCTGCTAGAGCGGTCAAATATCTTTATGCCACCAATCTCATCCTCAAGTTTTTGTATGTGTCTTGAGAGCGCTGATTGGGAGATTGAACAGTCATATGACGCAGAACTGAAATTTTGATGCTGTTCTAATGCAAGTGCATATTTTAATGACTGTATTTCCATTAGAGTATTATCCTTTCTGCAAAAATTTCTGTAATCATTAATTGATTATACTTTCTATAATATTTTTTTTGTGATCATTATCAAAGTGATAAAATAATTATCTTCACCATTATATTACAAAAAAGTAACTCTTACAATGATAAAATTGCACAAACGTAATATAACTATACCTAAGATATGCTGCACAA
>CAVJDC010000154.1:0-3706 GCA_963648085.1 Anaerovoracaceae bacterium | reverse complement strand
GAGGAAGGGCGCTGGTGCCCGCATGGACAGTTTTCTTTTAGGAGAGGAAGGGCGCTGCATACGCAAGATTATTCTTTTAGATATGTATGACAATAGGATTTTTAGTTGCAATGGAGGATATGCTCAGTTGCAATGGAGGATATGCTCAGTTGCAATGGAGGACATGCTTAACTGCAATGGAGGATATGCTTAGTTGCAATGGAGGACATGCTTAACTGCAGTGGAGGATATGCTTAACTGCAGTGGAGGATATGCTTAGTTGCAATGGGGAAGAAGGATATGCTTAATATTTTTTATGGAGATGCGGGATTAGATAAGGATAGATTTTTATTTGACAGAATTGCGATGCAAATGCCGCAGGACGTTTTTCTGATCGTTCCTGACCAATTCACGCTTCAGGCGGAGAGAAATGCATTTCATTATATGAATGCGGATGCTCTTTTGGAGCTTGAAATCCTGAGCCGCACGGGATTTATAAGGCGCATAGTGTCGCAGGAAGGGAAACCCTCGGGGATTCCTGTAGATAAATATGGCCGTTACATGCTTCTTGCAAAGATAATGCTTAGAGAAAAGGAACAAAATGGAATCTTTTCGGAGGTAAGGCTGCAGGATTCATTTATGACGCTTGTAAATGATATGATTTCCGAGCTAAAGCAGCACAATGTCACACCTAAGGAGTTTGAACAGATAGCGCAAAATCTCGAAAAGGGAAATATGCTGAATGAAAAGATGTCTGATTTTGGAGAAATTTTTGCGAAATATGAGAGTGAGCTTGAAGGAAAATATACAGACTCGGAGAATCTCCAGAGTATAGTAACGGAACAGATTTGCAGATCACAAACTGTGAAAGATCATATTTTTTGGTTCTTTGGATTTGATTATATGACGCCCAAAATGCTTTCAATGATTGAAGCTGTGGCGCAAGCTGCACCAGAGGTGAATATTGTATTTACCGGCACGGACAATTTTGGTGATGACAGGTCGGCTATTTTTAATTATATGAGAAGACAGCTGAAGGAAATATCTGCCAAAAGGATGATCTCTTATAGCGAACATGCGATTCCTGATAGCTATGCCGCAAAGCGCAATATAAGCGAAGTGAAGCTTAGTGCATGTGCTGACATTTATGCAGAGGCAGAGACTGTGGCTGTCGAAATTACAGAGCTCGTACGCGATAAGGGCCTGCGTTACAGCGATATAGCTGTCATATGCAATGACATGGATGTGCGTGGAGCGATATTTGAGCGTACCTTCAAAAGATATGAAATACCCATTTTCATGGATCGCAAGAGAGGCCTTTTGTCGGAGCCGTCGGTAGAGTTTATTTTTGCTATGATAGATATTATCAGAAAGAAGAGACGCTTCAATGATGTATTCAGAATGATCAAAACGGGCTTTTCTCCGATAAGGGACGTAGTGAGTGATGAGCTTGAAAATTATTGCAAAAAATATAAAATTCAGGGTAATCGCTGGAAAAACGAGTTTACTCTTGGGGCAAATGAAGAAGGTCCTGAAAAGCTTGCCCGTCTGAATATCATGCGTGAAAAACTAAATGATTTCATCTCGGAAGCTGAGAATCTTTTCAATGGAAGGAAGACAGTAAGAGAAAAGACAGAAGCTCTTTATATTTTTCTGACAAAGAAGGCACATATTCCTGGGAAAATCGATTTAAATAGAAGCAGACTTGAGGCAGAGAAACAGTTTGGTTATTCGCAAAGTGCAGCTCAGATATGGAAGGCAACAGTAATTATTCTTGATCAGCTTGTGCAGGTTCTTGGAGATGAGGTGCTGTCAGACGAGGAGTATGTACAGATTCTCTTGCAGGGCTTTTCAGAATATGAGATAGGTATTTTGCCGACAACAAATGATCAGGTCATTTTTGGAACGATGATGCGCACGAGAACCGGTGAGGTGAAGGCATTGTTCATATGCGGGGCAAATGACGGCATTCTTCCAGAAGGGCATGACAATAGTGGTATTTTTACAGATGACGAGCTGCAGATCCTGAACAGTGAGGACAGGCGCATCTGCAAGACAAACGATATTCGCGACATGGAGCAGGAGCTGGCTCTTCACAAAATGATGATGAGGGCTAGGGATTATATACATGTCACATGGTCGGAGACTGATGAGGCAGGTTCAGAAATCAGACCATCGGAAATTGTCAGAAAGATAAGGAATGGTGAGCAGGAGGAGCTATGCTCAATTCCTGTTGTCGAGGGATATGATATTTTGCGTGGCGGAGATGAGCTGAGGCTTATTCAGAGAGAAAAAAGTACATTGCCGCATCTTACGGAGGCTCTTCGAAAAAAGCGCGCAGGAAATATTCTTTCTGATGTATGGAAGGCTGCTGCTGAAGAATATAAGGAAAATGAGCTGTTTGACACGGTGAAAAAAGGGCTGTTTTTCAGCAATAGGATTGAAAAATTAGATGCTGGCAAGATAAAATCTCTTTACGGGCGCGGGACGTCTGAAGAGATTGTACTGGGAACGTCAGCATTTGAACGTTTCAGCAGATGTCCTTTTTCATTCCTTATACAGTATGGTTTGAGGCCGCGTGAGGAGCGTGATTTCAGCACCGATGCGCGCTCGATAGGTGATGTCTATCATGACTGTATGAGGGCATTTTCCAATTATCTGACGGAGCCTGACCTTGAGATTACGGCAGAAAATTCACGGTGGATGACGATAAGTCAAGACGAAGTAAAAAATCTTACAGAAAAATTTATCGAGGGGTTTGCGAAGACCTACAGGGAAGGTGTATTTTTTAGTGAGGACCGCGATGATTATGTACGCGCCAGAATCAAGGACGTATGTGCAAGATCTGTGTGGATGATGATAGAGCAGGTGCGCTCTGGCCATATAAAGGAAATAAGATTTGAACAGCGTTTCGGAAGAAGCGCAGATGCGATATTTCCTCCAATTAGGCTGATCAGAGATGACGGTGAGATATTGCTGGAGGGTGTTACAGACCGTATAGATATACTTTCAGTGAAAGACTCTATGACATCCGAGGAGCGCAGCTATGTCAGGATAATAGACTATAAATCCGGAAGGGAATCTTTTGACATTGATGAAGCAAGGAATGGATACAGACTTCAGCTTATGATTTATCTGAAAAATGCCATGGAGAATATTGAAAGGTCATATCCGGCAGGTGTATTTTATTTTAGGATTGCTGATGAGCTTGCAGATGTGACAGGAAAGCACGATAAGGATATTTCTTCTGTTGTCAATGACGCTTCGAAAAAGAATACAAAGCTTGACGGTGTGCTTGTCAGTAATCTTGATGTCATAAAATGCATGGATAGTTCGATGGGAAAATCTTCTGAAATTATTCCTGTAAGGATAAATAGTAAGGGGGAACTAACTGGAGATATCATTACAGAAAAGCAATTTGAAGAGCTGATCGAGACAAATGATGAAAATCTTTATGAAATTGCCGACAGTCTGCTTTCTGGATGTGTCGATATCAACCCTAAAAAGGGGAATCTTGTAAATTCATGCACATATTGCAATTTCAAGGGTATATGTAAAAAGGCTTAACTCTTACAAAGTCCAGTCTTTGGGAATGTGACATTTGCGAAGTGTGACGCAGTGCTGTGGATACATGAATTATGTGATTGCAGGAGTGGCGGTCGAGGCGGTCGAGGAAAAGCACAGCAGCGCTTCTTGGGGCGTTGTGGCGGTCGAGGCGGTCGGGAAA
>CAVJDC010000153.1:494-3717 GCA_963648085.1 Anaerovoracaceae bacterium | reverse complement strand
ATCTTATGGTAAGGACGAGTGAAAATGAGATAAAAAAAGCTATTTCCAATATCGGCTTTAAGCCAGAGATTTGCGGATTTATAACGATATCGGCAAAACATGATAAGGATGCTTCAGCTCTCACAGATATGATAAAAGAGCTTGTTTTGTCGGGAAAAGCATTCTCGTCGGACAATGTCATAATTACAAATGTTCGTCATGCTGATTTACTCAGAAGATCTCTAAGTGCACTTTCTGATGCGGTAAATATGCTTGAAATAGGAGAGGCTTTGGACTTTGCAGAAACTGATATAAGAGCTGCATGGAGCTTGCTTGGAGAAATCGTGGGAGAGACAGTAAACCAAGATATTTTAAAAGAAGTATTTTCAAGATTTTGCCTTGGAAAATAAAATCATAAGGCTTTAAATCAGCTTTAAAAAAGTGGAAGAGGGTAAGAATGAACACTTATACGATGGGTGAATATGATGTAATAGTAGTAGGTGCGGGACATGCTGGCTGTGAAGCTGCACTTGCTCCTGCACGTATGGGAATGAAGACTCTTATGCTTTCAATAACCCTTGAGGCGATAGCGATGATGCCGTGCAATCCTTCTATCGGCGGTACGGGTAAAGGGCATATAGTAAGAGAAATAGATGCGCTTGGCGGAGAAATGGGGATAAATATTGATAAAGCATTTATTCAGAGTAAGATGCTGAATACTGCAAAGGGACCTGCTGTCCATTCTCTTAGAGCTCAGGCGGACAAGCGTCTTTATCATGAGGAAATGAAAAAGACTATAGAAAACCAGCCAAATCTAGATATGAAGCAAGCTGAGGTTATAGATATTGTAGTAGAAAATGGTGCAGTGCGCGGAGTTGTCACAAAAACAGGCGGCATATATAGGGCTAAAGCAGTGATAATCGCTACAGGTACTTTTTTGAGAGGAAAAATATTCATCGGCGAGTCATCTTATTATGGCGGACCAAATGGAATGGCTCCATCTGTAGAGCTTGCCGAAAATCTTACAGCTCACGGCATAAAACTAAGAAGGTTTAAGACTGGAACACCTGCCAGAGTAGATGGGAAGACATTAGATTATAGCAAAATGACTGTCCAGCATGGTGACGATTTTATTGTTCCTTTCTCATTTATGAATGAGATGCCTGGGAAAAATCAAGTAGATTGCTGGTTGAGTTATACGAACGAACGTACCCATGAGATTATAAGAGAAAATTTTCATAGATCTGCATTGTTTACTGGTGAAATTGAAGGTGTGGGACCGAGATATTGTCCGTCTATAGAAACAAAAATTGATAGATTTGCAGATAAGAAACGTCATCAGCTTTTTGTAGAGCCGGAAGGACTTGGCACAGACGAAATGTATATTCAGGGTATGTCATCGAGTCTTCCTGAGGATGTACAGGAGGCATTTTATCATTCCATAGCAGGTCTTGAAAACTGTAAGATTGTGCGCCCGGCTTATGCGATTGAATATGATTGCATAAATTCTCTGGATATAAAAATATCGCTCGAAAGCAGGATAATTGATGATTTATTCTTTGCAGGACAGACAAATGGAAGCTCTGGTTATGAAGAGGCTGCGGCTCAGGGGCTTATGGCAGGAATAAATGCTGCATTAAAGGTTCAAGGTAAGGACCCATTTATATTAGACCGTTCTGAGGCATATATAGGAGTTCTTATAGATGATCTTGTCACGAAGGGAACTGATGAGCCTTATCGTATGATGACATCGAGAGTAGAATACAGGCTTATGCTAAGGCAGGATAATGCAGCTGAGAGATTAACACAGAAATCTTATGATATAGGTCTTGCTTCGGAAGAAAGATATCAAAGATATTTACAGATAAAAAATGAAACCGAATCTGAGATAAAAAGATTAAATGAAACATATGTGAAGCCTTCGGAGGCTGATGACTTCCTAATTTCAGTAGGAAGCAGCCCACTTCAAAATAAGGCTTCACTCGCAGAGCTTCTAAAAAGACCTCAAGTAAATTATGATAATCTTGCCCAGATTGACAGTGCCAGACCGGAGATTTCTTATCACAGCAGGATTCAGGCATATGTAAATATAAAGTATGAGGGATATATTTTAAAACAGCTTGCACAGATAGAAAAATTTAAGAAGCTTGAAAATCAAAAGCTGCCTGACGATATTGATTATAGTAATCTCGAAGGAATAAGACTTGAAGCACGTCAAAAGCTAAATGATTTTAGACCACATTCAGTAGGTCAGGCTTCACGCATCTCAGGAGTGTCACCAGCAGATATAAATGTCTTGTTGATTCATCTTGAAAGACTAAAGCATACAAAATCAAAGCATGCTGAAGTTAAATTGTAGTTATGCCGTAGTCGAGTCGCGGTTGCAGCGCAGTTGTATCGCAGTTATGTCGCAGTCGCACTGTAGACATGCCGCAGTCGTGCTGTAATTATGCCGCAGTCGTGCTGTAGTTATGATGCGATTATTCCGTAGTCGCGCCGTAGATATGTTACAGTTATGCTGTAATTATGTCGCAGTCGTATCGCAGTTATGTCGCAGTCGCACTGTAGACATGCCGTAATCACGATTATATAGTGCTTATAGGGGTCATTTCATTTGCAGTTTTGTGCTGCATCAGTGATGATAAAATTTATTAATGTGCTGCGAAAGATACGGATAACTGCGGAAGATAAGAAATAGACATCAATATTTTTATACACGAGAAAAAATTTATATTGAAACTTGTGTAAGAATTTATTATTGAAACTTGTGCAAGAATGTATAATTTAAACTTGTGTAAGAATGCATAAATGTATATATAATCGGAGATTTCAATGAAAAGATTAGAAACGGCGCTCAGACAGTTTGGATACGAGCCTCAAAATACCGATTTAGATGAAATAATTCATCAATTCGAAACATATATGAACAGAATACTCGAATATAACGAACATGTTAATCTCACCGCAATTACAGATAGGCAAGAATTTATAGACAAGCATTATATTGACTCAGTCTGCTGCATATCGGATTTACGATTCCAGAAGGCGCAAACTATTTGTGACGTGGGGACAGGAGCAGGATTTCCAGGGATTCCGTTGGCTATACTTAATCCTGATAAAGAATTTGTGCTTATGGATTCTCTGAATAAAAGAATAAAAATTATAAGTGAGCTCTGCGAAGAAATTGGACTAAAAAATGTAAGAGCGATTCATGGCAGGGCAGAGGACCTTGCAAGAAATGAGA
>CAVJDC010000153.1:0-484 GCA_963648085.1 Anaerovoracaceae bacterium | reverse complement strand
TTGCGTATCAAGAGCAGTATCGAGACTGTCAGTACTTTCAGAATATTGCTTGCCATTCGTAAAAAAAGACGGATATCTCTTTGCATATAAGGGGTCGGATGTTAAATCGGAGATTGACGATGCATCGAAGGCATTAAAAATATTATCTGCGCAGGTAGAAGAAATATTTGACCCAAATCTTGAAAAATATAATATGTCTCACGTCATACTCATAATAAAAAAGACTGGAAGTACGCCAAATAAATATCCGAGAAAAGCCGGAGTTCCAAATAGATTGCCATTATAAAAATCTATAAAGATCTCGAAGTATCTGCAAACAGCTGGATACAGACACGACTTGAGTATGATACACAATTTATATACTTAAGAATTGATTAATGGTGCAGCTAGAAGAGGAATACAAAATTTAGAAGAACGCTTAAATTCACGTTTTAAGCGTTCTTTTTTATATGTCAAATGTCTTTTATTAATGCAGGTGTTAAAC
>CAVJDC010000152.1:0-3804 GCA_963648085.1 Anaerovoracaceae bacterium | reverse complement strand
GCCTCAAATAATGTATCTTTATATAAGTATATTTTTTTGAAAAATTCACAGATTTTATCAACAATTCGGGAAAAAATTTGGAGTGGTATTATGGCAAGGTATAAAAACGTTAATTAAATATTAAATATTGAAATTTTTGCTTTATTGACAGATAATAGAATTATCATAAATATTTTTAAGGGACATTTCTCACAGCTTGATAGACACGCTTGCGAATGCGCAGTTGACTAGCGATTTTGTGATTTGTCGGAGCCACATGCGAAGACAAGGACAGACTATCTGCTTTGTGTAAATAGATTCCCGATTTTAAAATGGAGTAGGAAAATGAACGGCTTTAAGCACAATTACAATTACACAATGCTCACAGATTTCTATGAGCTGACGATGGCAAATGGCTATTTTTCGGCAGGCAAGCAGGACGAGATCGCATATTTCGACATGTTTTATAGAAAAGTGCCTGATGATGCAGGCTTTGCAATAATGGCAGGTCTCGAGCAGGTCATAGACTATATGGAAAATCTCCATTTTTCGAAAGAGGATATTGCATTTTTGAGAAGTAAGAAGTGCTTTGGCGAGGATTTCCTTGATTATCTCAAAAATTTCAAGTTTGAATGCGATGTATGGGCTGTTCCTGAAGGCACTCCTATATTTCCGTATGAGCCTATTGTTACAGTAAAAGGACCTCTTTTGCAGGCTCAGTTTATAGAGACATTTCTGCTGCTTTCCATTAACCATCAGTCGCTTATCGCAACTAAGGCAGACAGAATCGTAAGAGCTGCAGAGGGACGTGCAATAATGGAATTTGGCTCGAGACGCGCACAGGGTGCTGACGCTGCTATTTTTGGTGCAAGAGCTGCTTATATAGGTGGCTGCGCTGGAACAGCATGTACTCTTTCAGATCAGCTTTTCGGAATTCCTGCACTTGGAACAATGGCACATAGCTGGGTTCAGACTTTCGATAGCGAATATGAAGCATTTGTAAGATTTGCAGAGCTTTATCCGGACAACTGTGTTCTGCTCATAGATACCTATGATGTCCTCAGATCAGGTCTGCCAAATGCTATCAGAGTTTTTGATGAATTGAAGCCCGCAAAGAAGGGTGTGCGTATAGATAGCGGAGATGTTACATATCTCTCAAAGAAGGTAAGAAAGCTCCTTGACGAAGCTGGCCATCAGGATGCAACTATAGTAATATCAAACTCGCTTGACGAGTATATCATTAGAGGCGTTGTAAATGAAGGTGCACAGATAGACTCATTTGGTGTGGGCGAACGCCTTATTACAGCTAAATCTTCACCTGTATTTGGCGGCGTTTACAAGCTTGCAGCGGTAGAAAAAGATGGCGAAATCATACCTAAGATTAAGGTAAGTGAAAATACAGAAAAGATTACGAATCCAGGATATAAGAAAGTTTATAGACTATATGACAATGAGACATCACAGCCTGTAGCGGATCTTATTACACTTGCGGATGAAAAGCCGGAGCTATTAGATGGTTCTCTTGAGATATTTGACGCAGAGCACATATGGAAAAGAAAAAAGATTGAAAATTGCACATTGAAGGAGCTTCAGGTTCAGATTTTCGATAAGGGAAAGCTTGTCTATGATCTTCCTACACTTCCTGAGATTCAGAAGAAGTGCAGGCAGGAGGTGGATAACCTTTGGGGTGAGCTTCGCAGATTTGAAAATCCGCACAAGTATTATGTGGATCTTTCACAAAAGCTATGGAATATAAAGAACGACCTGCTCAGCTCTTATCATAAGTCAGATAAGTAATCAACGCATCTTTGTACTGAGCGTGCGGAGAGATTCTGCACCAAGCGTGCGACGAAACTCTGCACCAAGCGTGCGGAGAGATTCTGCACCAAGCGTGCGACGAAACTCTGCACCAAGTGTGCGGCGAAACTGTGCACCAAGTGTGCGGAGAGATTGTGCATCAAGCGTGCGACGAAACTCTGCATCAAGCGTGCGACGAAACTCTGCATCAAGTGAGCGGAGAGATTGTGCACCAAGTGTACGGCGAAACTTTGCAATCAAATGCGTGGCGAATCCTTGTGCTTAGTGAGCGTTGATTTTCAGCTTTGCCGCAAGTTAGCCAAATAGAAAAAAGTGAAGAGACAATATTTAAATAAATCACGGGCTGCCGCATCTTTATATGCGGCAGCCCGTTCTGTGTAGTCATCAATTTTGTAGTCATTAATTTTATCAGCTGTTAATCATATTATTAATGATCAATTAGCTTTAATGATCAATTAGCTATTAGCTATTAGCCGACATTAGTCAACTTTGATTTCTCTAATCCAGCCTGCAGGAGGATCGACACGTCCCATCTGGATACCTGTGAGAGTATCATAGAGTTCCTTTACTACAGGACCTGCATCAGACATGCCAGTAGGGAATGCGATTTCTCTGCCATGATCAATAATCTTACCTACAGGAGAGATTACTGCAGCTGTACCGCAAAGACCGCATTCTGCCATATCATCAAGCTCTTCGAGATATACATCGCGCTCTTCAACCTCGAGACCGAGATAATCCTTCGCAACAATAAGAAGTGAACGGCGTGTGATAGAAGGAAGAATAGTGCTAGACTTAGGAGTAACGATCTTCTTGTCCTTAGTGACGAGAAGAATATTTGCACCGCCTGTTTCCTCGAGCTTAGTTCTTGTAGCTGAGTCGAGATATATATTTTCGTCATAACCTTCGTTGTGTGCTGTTACGATAGCGTGGAGACTCATTGCATAATTGAGACCTGCCTTGATATGACCAGTTCCGTTTGGAGCTGCGCGGTCGAAGTCACTGATCTTGAGAGTGAGTGGCTTGAATCCTGATTTGAAGTAAGGACCTACAGGTGTAGCAAATAATCTGAACTGGTATTCATCAGCAGGCTTAACGCCAATGACAGCATTTGAACCGAAAAGTACAGGTCTGAGATAGAGTGAAGCACCTGTGCCATAAGGAGGTACCCATGCGGCATTTGCAGCCACAACCTGATCTACAGCGTCAAGGAATTTTTCCTTAGGAATCACAGGAATCTCAAGTCTTGCAGCTGACTGTGCGAGACGTTCTGCATTCAGGTCAGGTCTGAATGTAACGATTCTGCCGTCTTCTGTAGTATAAGCCTTAAGACCTTCGAATACAGTCTGAGCGTACTGGATAACTCCTGCGCACTCGCTGATCACAACATTTGCGTCGTCAATGAGAGCACCGTCGTCCCATGCGCCATCCTTAAAATTAGAAACGTAACGCTTATCTGTAGGTAAATAATCAAAACCAAGTGAACCCCAGTCTATGTTCTTTTTTTCCATAGTTGAATCTCCTTTTCCCCTGCCCCATAAATGAGCAGACATATAATATTGTAAAGCTTAACTTTATAGAAAGCTTTTAAAATTAAAATAATAGTGTCATTATATAACTCGCGAAAAAGTGTGTCAATAAAAGTAAAAAAAAGACAAAACTATATATTGTTTTTTTGAAGAGAAAGGTCCTTGCAGAAGAAGAATGTGAACGGGAGTGAAATTTTAATGTGACGCATACAACGCATACAAAGATGTGTGCAAAGATTGAAAAACGAGCGCAGATTAAAATATAAGAAAAATGGTGTGTGAAAAGATGATTGTCGAGGCGAATGAAAAGAAATCGGCGAGGTGCGTGAAAAGAATGGTAATGAGAGGCAATGTGAAGCTAGTCGGCGAGGCGTATGAAAAGAATGGTAATGAGAGGCAATGTGAAGCTAGTCGGCGAGGTGCGTGAAAAGATGATTGTCGAGGCGAATGAAAAGAAATCGGCGAGGTGCGTGAAAAG
>CAVJDC010000151.1:0-3840 GCA_963648085.1 Anaerovoracaceae bacterium | reverse complement strand
CATATGTTTTTTTATGTGTTACTAGACACTTATTCTATATATAATGCAGAGCCAGACATCCATCGCATCTATAGGTGACAAAATCTATTCTTAATTTTCGATGGTGGCTCCATTCTATTCTTAATTTTCGATGGTGGCTCCATTCTATTCTTAATTTTCAGTGATAGGTTCTATAATTGACCTTGTCAGCATTCTGCTTCGCCTTAAATCAGAAACATTTCTCCAGCACATCAGCATCAAGACCTTGCTTCTTGCTTGTGATAATTCCAGTCACAAAATATAAGACAGCTCCTCCAAGAAGCCCCCATACAACGGCATTTATGCCTGCAACTGAAACCTTATAGTAGCAGAAAACATATATGACAGCAGCACCGATAGACGATACTACAGCTGCCTGCTTTGTACCTTTCTTCCAGAAGAGTCCGCCTATGAGTGGCCAGAAGAATGAACATTCGAGACCGCCCATCGCAAAAAGATTTAAGAAGAAAATTATATCAGGTGGGTCAAGAGTGAGTATGCATGTGATTATACCTATAACTGCAGTCACGATGACGCTGACTTTCTTTACATTTTTGTTGTAGCGTTCTATCTTTACAGGGTCATCCTTCACAATGTAATTTCTCCAAAGATCCTTTACGATAGAAGCAGACGCAAGTATCAGCAGCGAAGATACTGTCGACATTACTGCTGCCATAGGTGCAGCAAGGAAGATTGCTCCGATGCCGACAGGCATTATTTTCTGAATGATATAAGGCAGATAATAATCTGACGTAGGAAGAGTCGCATCGCCTATAAGAGCGCCTGACCATACACCTGCAAGATGCATTCCAACTATTACGAATGTGCATACGACAGCACCGATAACCATAGCTCTGTGAAGCTCTTTAGTAGACTTAAATCCCATGCCTCTTACGGCAGTCTGAGGAAGTGCAAGAGTACCAAAGCCTACAAGTACCCAGAATGAGATAAGAGTTCCTGGTTTGTATACAGCTGTGAGATTGTCATATACATCAGGCAGATTTTGGGCAAGGGAAGTGTCGATTGCTCCAAGACCACCGCCTGCTTTTAGTACGAAAAATATAAAAAGGAATGTTCCCAGGCACATGATGATGCCCTGAATAGTGTCTGTAATAACGACAGCACTAAAGCCGCCGATAGCTGTATAGATGACAACTACAAGAGCAAATATGGCAAGCGACCACTTGTAATCTATACCTGTGATAGACTGGATAAGGGTAGCTCCACCTGTAAACTGGGAAATCATCTGTGCGATAAAGAATATTACCATCAAAAGGCTTGTAACAATAACAAGAATGTCACTCTTATATCTTGCCTTAAGATATCCTGCTACAGTGACAGCACCCGTTCTTCTTGAGACAAGAGCCAGCTTATTTCCGAGAACGCCAAGAGTGAGAAATGTGACAGGAACCTGTATAGCAGCGACCCATGCTTGAGCATATCCGTAAGTCATGGCTGCTGCGCCCGGACCAGAGACAAAAGAGCTGACAGAAGTATAAGTAGCCATAGTTGTCATGGCCAGTACAAGACCTGTCATATTTCTTCCGCCGATAAAATAATTTATTTCACTTCCGAGCTTTGAGGATTTGGATTGTCGATTTGAGACAACAAGACCGATGATGACATTTAATGCGAGATAGATAACAAGTACTACCAGTATAATAATCTGATTTCTATTCAACGCAGCTCACCTCACTTTCAGCTCCCTTTTCTTCAGCGAGTCTGAAGCCTGAATCTGTTTCTGATGCTAATTCTTCGTCATATTCAAAATCTTTGAATATGAACTTTAAAAGAAAACATACTCCTGCTATGGCTATGACGATCGTACCAAGAACTGATACAGTGAACCAAGCTGGCATGCCGAGAAAATAAGCACCGCTGCCATTTAGCAGAAATGCTGTGATGACGTGCCACAGACAACAGAGAACAGTAACGATGAGTGTACCCTTGATTTCACGAATACACTGGTTGTGTTTTTCTTGATTTGACATATTTATTTTTCCTTTCTAGGGTTGCGCAGAGCCTAGTCTCTTGAACACCCTAAACAGAAAGATACCACAATATTTTTTTCATTGCAATGTGTTAAAACAAAAAAAGTCATTAAAGCTATTTGCAAAATTGTAAAATCAAATCAATCTGGTCAAGGCTGCCTAATCAAAGTTGTCAAATCAAGGCAGCCGAATCAAAATTGTCAAATCAAATCAAAGCTGCCAGATAATGGCAGTCGAATCAAAGCTGACGAAGAATGGCAGTCAAATCAAATCTGCCAGATAAAAGTCGACAAATTGGAATTGCTAAATTAGAGCTTTTTAAAATATGAAAGAGTCTGCTTAAGAGCAGCATCCTTATCTACACCTGAAAGGTGAAGCTTATGAGAATACATAAGCATATCAGAGAATAGAGGACCAGGCTTTATCCCTGCATTTATCAAGTCAGTTCCTGAAACTTCTGGTAATTTTATCCGTTTCTTGTATATTTCAAGACGCTCAAAGAGGAAATTTTCAATATCTTGGCTTGGAGGCAGGTCACCGCTCGCTTGATAATCAGCCAGGGCAAGATATATCAATGCTTCAGGATCATCACACTCATCAAAAAGATGATTTGTTTTCTTGATTGACGATCCTACCTTTGCCATTACATTTGGTTTCATATGATATAAGACGAGATTTTTTATCGTGGCGATCAGCTTCTTTTCTCCAGTAATCCGTTTTAAGAAATTTTCTGCTATAGGGACACCAGTTTTTTCGTGCTCATATGCATGTACTACACCATTTATTTCCTCTGAAGATACTGCCTTGCCAAAATCGTGAACTAAAACTGCAAGCATAAAAGTCATAGGGTCAGAAACTCTGCTTCTGTATGCAGCAGCTTTGTCTAGCGCAAGCATCGTATGGTTCCATACGTCACCTTCAGGATGAAATTCGGGATTTTGCTTTACTCCTATCAGAGCTTCAAGCTCTGGGAACCAAAATGAGAGCTGGTGAAGTCGCCTAAGCTCCCAGAAAAAACGTGAGGGAATCTCGGATTTTAAGAGAGCCTTTTTCATTTCTTCGAAAACTCTCTCTTTTGCAAGAGACGAAATATCCATCCCAGACATAACCTCTGCAGTATCTTCATCTATGTCAAACATAAATCTTGCCGCAAATTGTGCAGCTCGAAGAACTCTAAGCGGATCCTCTGCGAAAGAAACAGGGTCAATAAGACGTATCACGCCATCGCAAATATCTTCTTCGCCGCCAAAATGATCTATCAGCTCGTCAGTCAGCACGTCCTGCATAAGGGCATTCATAGTAAAATCTCTTCGCCTAGATGCTGCTTCAGTACCAAGATAAGGATCAACATCAATCTCAAAATCACGATGCCCCCGGATATTAGCTGCATCTACTACTTTTTTTAATGATGAAATTCCATCAGATGGTGGATTTTCTGCAGATGGTGAAACTGCCTTTTCACGTCTTGGCATAGCAATATCTAAGTCATATCCCTTGATTCCATATATTCCAAAGGATTCCCCGTAGCTAGATATTTCACCAAAATTTGAAAGTATCGCCCTAAGAGTTTCAGGTTCAATATCATGAATCTCAATATCAATGTCCTTTGATTCAATACCCATCAAGCGATCCCTCACAAAGCCACCGGCAAAATATGCACGTCCGCCCGCCTTAGAGACAGCAGCTGCAATCTTTTTTGCCATTATTAAATTTTTATCTGAATTTTCGGAATTCTCATACAACGTTGATATCGCAGATGATGAAATTTTCTCGAAATCATCATCGAGATATTCAGCCATTTCGCCAAAGTCATCATCGAGATATTCAGCCA
>CAVJDC010000150.1:0-3854 GCA_963648085.1 Anaerovoracaceae bacterium | reverse complement strand
TCATAAGACACTTAAGCATCTCATATTCCTTAAGAGTAAGCTGAACTACTTCTCCTCCGGCCAAGACCTCATGCTTGTCCATATTCATCTGAATGTCACCAAATGACAGTTCATGTGCATTCTTCGAATTTAACTGCCCACTTCTGCGAAGCACTGCCTTTATGCGAGACACAAGCTCCATCATGCCAAATGGCTTCGTGACATAATCGTCAGCACCAGTATCAAGACCCATTACCTTGTCATATTCTGCGCCCTTAGCAGTCAGCATGATCACAGGAATGTTTCTGAACTTTTTCTCAGACTTAAGCCACTTAAGAATCTGCATCCCATCCTCTCCAGGAAGCATGATATCAAGCAAAACAAGCTCTGGCACCTCAAGTGCCAAAGCTTCCCTAAATAACTTGCCATCTTCAAATCCACGTGCATGAAATCCAGTGCTCTCTAGTGTATATACCACCAACTCGCGAATGCTGCTGTCATCCTCAACACAGTAAATCATAAAATTCCTCCTTTGTGCACGCCAGTAATAGAGAATTCTACCCACTTGGCTATATTTGTCGCGTGGTCTGCAATCCTCTCCAGGTACTTTGCAACCATGATAAGGTCGATAGCATGGCGTCCGTCCTCTGTGCTGTCGGCAATCTTCTGAATCAGCTTCGTCTTCACATCCTCGAAAAGCAAATCTACCTTATCATCCTCTTCGATCACGTATCCTGCCAAAGCCAGATCCTTCCTCACATAAGCCTCTACGCTGTCATGCACCATCTTCGTCGCAGCCTCAGACATCTGAATGATCATCGGAATATCCACCTGTGCATCCTTCTTTTCAGATACGATAATCTCACCTATATCAGCTGCCTGATCACCTATTCGCTCCATGTCAGTGATCATCTTGAGTGCTGCAGAAATCTGTCTGAGATCCCTTGCTACCGGCTGCTGCTGAAGCAGCAATTTCAAGCAAATACCCTCAATCTCACGCTCAAGCTGATCGATCTGCTCATCGAACTTTACTACATCATTTGCAAGTTCCTGATTTCCTTCTCTTAATGCAGCTGTTGCATTGTTTATCGCTGTCTCACAAAGCTCGCCCATGTGTATCATGTCGTTGTTTAGACGCTCTAATTGCTCATCAAATCTATTGCGCATATCTTAGCCAAACCTCCCCGTAATATAATCTTCTGTTCTCTTATCCTGCGGTATAGAGAATAATTTGTCAGTTGCATTATATTCTATCACTTCTCCGAGTAGGAAGAATGCGGTATTGTCTGACACACGGACTGCCTGCTGCATATTATGTGTAACCATAACAATAGTGTAATCCTTTTTAAGTTCCAGGACAAGGTCTTCTATCTTAGAAGTGGAAATAGGATCCAGCGCCGAAGTAGGCTCATCCATGAGAAGCACCTCAGGCTCTACCGCAAGAGCTCTCGCGATGCAAAGCCTCTGCTGCTGTCCGCCAGACATTCCAAGAGCGCTTTCCTTTAATCTATCCTTGCATTCATCCCAGATAGCCGCATTTCTAAGAGACGTCTCCACAATCTCATCAAGCTTTGATTTAGAGCGAATTCCGTGAGTTCGCGGCCCGTAAGCGATATTGTCATAGATGCTCATTGGGAACGGATTTGGCTTCTGAAATACAATCCCTACTCTTTTTCTCAATTCATTTACATCAAGATCCTTAAAAATATCCTGTCCATCTAAGAGGATGTCCCCCTCAATGCGGCAGCCTTCGACCAAGTCATTCATTCTATTTATAGATTTGAGAAGCGTAGACTTTCCGCATCCTGAAGGTCCGATAAATGCTGTGATCTTATTTGCCTCGATCTCCAGATTCAGATTCTTCAGCGCATGGAAGTCAGAATAATACAAATCCATATTCTTCACACTAATTTTGCTCATTTTTATTTCCTCATTTAAGAATTTAAGACTTTGCAATTTTTCCCCTTGCAGTCTTTTCTTATGACTTTGTAAGCTTCTTTGCGAGTACACTAGACAGAGTATTTATGAGCACAACCACTACTAAGAGAATGACAGCAGTAGCGTATGCCTGATCCATATATAGTCCCTCACTTGCCAGATTATACATATGAACTGCCAGCGTCCTTCCAGAGCTTAATACAGAGCTTGGGAAATCAGCAACTGTACCTGCTGTGTAGATAAGTGCAGCAGTCTCGCCAACTATTCGGCCAACCGCCAGGATAATACCTGCCAGGATTCCAGGAATCGCTGCAGGAAGTACAATTTTAAATACAGTACGAAGCTTGCCCGCTCCGAGCCCAAAGCTTCCTTCTCTATAAGAATCCGGTACAGACTTGAGAGCCTCCTCAGTACTTCTCATGATGAGCGGCAGTGCCATTATCGCCAGCGTAAATGCACCTGCCAAAAGTGAAAATCCCCATCCGCACGTCTGCACGAAGAAGAGCATTCCGAAAAGTCCATATACAATGGATGGTATCCCCTGAAGAGTTTCAGTCGTCATCCGGATCACTTCTACAAATTTATTTCCCCTCTTCGCATATTCTACCAGGAAGATTGCCGAAAATATTCCCAGCGGCACAGCAATAATAAGCGACAGTAATGTCATGATAATGGTATTTATAAGCGCTGGCATAAGTGATGAGTTCTCCGAAGAATATTCCAGCGAGAACAGCGACGGCTTAATATAAGGAAGACCATGAATCAAAATGTATGCAATCAGGAATATCAATACCGAAAAAGTGATAATCGCTGACAGCATCACTAAAAGCATCACAATAAACGATCCCGGAGTCCTTGTATATGACTTCAGCTTCTGTCCAAAAGTCACTTGATTTTTGCCAACTTTCTTGCTCGCGCCATGCGCCTTGACCGCCTTGCCAACTTCACTTGCGCCACTTGCCTCGAACGCCCTGCTCGCGCCATGCGCCTTGGCTGCCTTGCCAACTTCACTTGCGCCATTTATTTTACTCATGACTTGCACCTCGCTTTAATAATGCCACACAGAAGTTCAGCAGGAGGATAAATACAAACAATACCACACCTGTTGCAATAAGAGCCTCTCTGTGAAGACCCGAAGCATATCCCATCTCAATAACGATATTTGCCGTCAGCGTGCGCACTCCCTTAAATATTCCATCAGCAAGCCTTGCCTGATTTCCGGCAACCATGATCACCGCCATAGTCTCACCGACAGCACGTCCGATTCCAAGCACCAGTGCCGCTATCACTCCTGACTTTGCTGCAGGAAGCACTACCCTAAAGATTGCCCTCTCATGAGTAGCACCAAGAGCCACAGCACCTTCATAATAATGTTTCGGAACTGCGCGAAGCGCTGATTCTGTAAGTCCGATAATTGTAGGCAAAATCATCATTCCTAGAAGAATAGACGCTGTAAGAATACTGCTTCCATTCCCTGCACTCTTGATAATACCTATGCTTTTTAAGCTTCTTCCCAATTCTCTGATCAGCGGAACCAATACCACTAGACCAAAGAAACCATATACGACTGAAGGGATACCAGCCAAAAGCTCTGTCGCTGCTTTCAGCGGCTTATAAATCCTCTTCGGGCAATAAAATGCCATAAATACTGCTGTCAGGATGCCAATAGGAACACCGAAAATGATCGCACCGGCTGTCACATACAAGCTTCCTATAATCATAGGGAAGATTCCGTAAATGCCATTGTTCGGCTTCCATTTTATACCATTTAGGAAATCGAAAAATCCGATTTCCTTCATTGCAGGGATACCATTTGCAAATAAGAATATACAAATGAGCGCTACCGCCAGCACCGAGGCGCAGGCGGCAACAAAAAAGACTCCCTGCATAGATTTTTCTTTCCATGCTTTATGTTTCATTCTAACACTCCCCATAAC
>CAVJDC010000149.1:0-3860 GCA_963648085.1 Anaerovoracaceae bacterium | reverse complement strand
GAAGGACATTATATAGAGAAGGAGAAAAAAGTGAACGAGCAGGAATTTTTGAAGAATTTTGGTGGAAATACAGGTGAGAGCGACAGCGGGAAAAAAGCTGCAGGCCGAGGTGTTGGCGTTCCTGATGATTTGATGGATTCGTTTAATTCAGTGAAGGAAATGATGAGTGACTTTAATTCGGACTCTAGCAAGCCTCTCAGACCGTGGGAGACTCCAGCTCCGGCAAGAAATAGCAGGCAGACGCCATCTTCCGCAGCAGCTTCAGTAAAAAAGGAGCCTGAGATAAATATAAACGATGGCGAAGGAACGGATAAAAGTGTAGAGAAATGTCCATTCTGCAAGAGAAAATTTTCAGCTAATGTAGCCAGAAAGCTGCTTGGATCGAGCAGCATTACAGTATGTGAAAAGTGTTCGGAAAAGCTTTCTAAGGAATATGATGCATGTCTGTCGGCTGAAGATGGCGATGAATATAAGAAGGCATGTGAAGAGCTTGTAGAAAAAATTGACACATCTGGATTTGCAAGGGATGCTGCTATTGGAATTCAAAATATATTAAATAAAGAGCTTACAGAGCAGAAGATGGCAGAGAAGCTTCGTGAAAGTGAAAAGCTGCCAGAGCAAGTTGAGGATGACGGGATTGAAGATGATGATATATTTGATGAAGAAAATGCATCAGCTGAGACGGTGAAGCAGCCAAAGAAGAAATTCCGCTTGTTTGGGAAAAAGGAAGAAATTGGATATTGGGAATACAAAACTATAGACCTTGGAAAATCAGGCGGTATAGGGCTAAACGCACGCAAGATTGAAAAGGTTCTAAATAAGCTTGGAAGAGAAGGCTGGCGGCTTAGAGCTGTGCTTAGCGATCTTCAGGAAAAGCAGGAAAATCAATATATATCTCCTGATGAAAGCTTTGGAAAAACACAAGAATATGCAGTAGATCAAAATATTGTAATTCTCGAAAGATATGTCAAGCTAGATATATGATACTTTGACATACACGACTAAAGTGAAGCGAGCCTTGTGAAAAAGCTGGAGTGAAGCGGGATTTGTAAAAAAGCTGGAATGAAGCGAGCCTTGTGAAAAAGCTAAAGTGAAGCGGGATTTGTGAAAAAGCTGGAATGAAGCGAACCTTGTGAAAAAGATAAATGTCAAGTAAAATCACTTGACACCAAAGGTGGTATATGATACTCTTACAGAGGTGTCTTTTCAGATGCCTCTGTTTTTGTGTGAAATTTCATTGTGTTGGCACATGAAGGAGATGCGGTGACTATGGATAGAATCTTTGAAATCGGCATGCTTTATGATTTTTATGGAGAGCTTCTTACGGCGCATCAAAAGCACATCGCTCAGCTTTATTTTGAAAATGATTATTCATTGGCAGAGATTGCTGAAGAGACAGGAAAAAGCAGGCAGGCAGTTCATGATGTGGTCAGCAGGACGGAGAAGATCTTGCGAGATTATGAAGAAAAGCTTGGACTTGCAGCCAAATTTCACAGGCGAGAGCAGCAATTAGAAGGTATCCGTCTGAAAATAGATAAAGCGATGCTATTGTGCATAGGACAAGACGAACTGACATGCCAGCTTAAAGAGATACAAGCTGCATTGGACAGACTCGAGGATTGACTAGTTTATGGTTGATTATGCTACAGGAAAATTGAGATAAATTGAGATAAAAGGAGGTGCTGCCATGGCTTTTGAGGGGCTTTCAGATAAGCTGCAGGGAGTTTTTAAAAAACTCAAAGGAAAAGGAACTCTTACTGAGAGTGATATAAATGATGCTATGCGAGAGGTACGTCTTGCTTTGCTTGAAGCAGATGTAAACTTTAAAGTCGTAAAGCAATTCGTAGCAAATGTCAAGGAGAAGTGCCTCGGTGCAGATGTGCTTCAGAGTTTGACACCATCACAGCAGGTTATAAAGATTGTAAATGATGAGCTTATAGACATCATGGGCGGCACAAATAGCAAGCTTACATATTCGCCTACAGGATTTACAGTCATACTGCTAGTAGGTCTCCAGGGTACTGGTAAGACAACTACTGCAGGTAAGCTCGCCGCATATCTCAAAAAGAACGGCAAAAAGCCTATGCTTGCAGCATGCGATGTTTACCGTCCTGCAGCTATAGACCAGTTGGAGATTGTAGGCCAGAAAGTAGATACACCTGTTTTTCTTGACAGAGAAGAAAAACGTCCTGAAATTATCGCTCAAAGAGCTATGAAGGAAGCTGATTATAAGGGATATGACGTTCTTATCGTCGATACCTCAGGCAGACTTCATATAGATGAAGAGCTTATGCAGGAACTTGTAGTCATCAGAGACACGATTAAGCCGCATGAGACACTTCTTGTAGTTGATGCTCTTGCGGGTCAGGATGCTGTCACTGCAGCCGATGGATTCAACCAGACTGTAGGTGTTGATGGCATCATCATGACAAAGCTTGATGGCGATTCAAGAGGCGGTGCGGCGCTTTCAGTAAAGGCTGTCACGGGAAAGCCAATCAAATTTGTTGGTATGGGAGAAAAATTCGACGCACTCGAACCATTTCACCCAGACAGAATGGCCTCAAGAATTCTCGGTATGGGCGACATGCTCAGCCTCATTGAAAAAGCTCAAGAGGCTTATGATGATGAGCAGGCAGAAGAGCTTGAAAGGAAAATCAGAAAGAATCAATTCACTCTTCAAGACTTCCTAGAGCAGATGGGTCAAGTAAAGAAAATGGGAGGGCTCACAAAGCTTATTGGTCTGATTCCAGGCGTAAATGCCCAAAAGATAAGTGACGATGACCTGGAAAAATCGGAATATGAATTTGTGCGCATGGAGGCCATTATAAATTCCATGACTCTCAAAGAAAGAGATGATCCAAAGCTTTTGAATGCAAGCAGAAGACAGCGCATAGCGCAGGGCTCGGGTACCTCAGTTCAGCAGGTAAATTCACTCATAAAGAGATATGAGGATGCAAAGAAGATGATGAAGCAGATGACTGGCGGTGTCGGAATAAACAAGCATGGAAAGTCTTCTTACAAGAGTAAAAATAAAAAGAAAAAAAAGAAAAAATAATATTTGCTAATACTTGATAGTGACAGTCAATTTCAAGCAATGGCAAAAAATGCCAGAAAATATATGATTTTTATTTGCTGATAATCAGTTTCAAAACTGTCAGATATATTATTCAATATTTTATTAATTTATTATTGACCATAGGAGGTAACAGACATGGTAAAGATTAGATTAAAGAGAATGGGTGCTAAGAAAAAGCCTTTTTACAGAGTAGTAGTTGCAGATTCACGTGTATCTATTGAAGAGCTTGGTTATTATGATCCTCTTAAGGATCCTGCAGAAATCAGCATAGATGCTGAAAAGGCTCAAAAGTGGCTTGCAACAGGTGCACAGCCTACAGAAACTGTAAAGGCTCTTCTCAAAAAGTCAGGCATTATTGCATAAGAGTGGTGAATAGCGTGGTACAGTTAGTTGAGGCAATCGCAAAGTCGCTCGTAGACAATCCAGACGCAGTTGTAGTGACCGAGACTGAAGAAAAGCAGATGATCACTATTCAGTTGAGAGTGGATGCCGACGACATGGGTAAAGTTATAGGCAAGCAGGGTCGTATAGCCAAAGCTCTCAGAACCGTAGTTCGCGCTGCGGCGACTAAAGAAAATAAAAAGGTCGTAGTCGAAATCGTTCAGTAAAGGTATCAGGCTCGAACTTTAAAAACGCAGGCTTTTTCAGTCTGCGTTTTTGTTCTTGAAAATGGTTGTTCAGCGAGTTGGGATTAAAAGTGGCTGCTTAGAGAATTCTTATTGAAGGCGCATGTTTGGAAAATTTTGTAAAAGCAGCCGTTCGAAGAATTATTATTGCAAGTGGA
>CAVJDC010000148.1:0-3888 GCA_963648085.1 Anaerovoracaceae bacterium | reverse complement strand
GAGAAATACCAAACGCATCTGCAATAATAGGGGAAATCCTCATGCAACTTTTGGGATTGCCTTCTGCAATAGTTGGTATTTTAAGCATACAATAAACATTCTAAAAGGCGGAAGAATAATGTTTGACATAAGAATGGGTATTTCTGGGATGTAAGAACTGCGGCGCGTTCTTCAAAATGTTCATAGAAATGGCACCAAACCACATGAATCCGAGTCTTCATAATAATGCAGCACTCCAAATTTCAAAATGACGCTGTGCTCAAAATGACGCAATGATGCTTCATTCCAAATTTCACAATAATGCCATTTTCTAAATGATGCAATGAATTAATAAAATGATGACAAATTACCAAATGATGATAAATTACCAAATGGTGATAAATTGCCAAATGATGACAAATCAAACGGCAGATTGGAACTGTCAAAATAGCAAAAAACTATTGAAAATAAATATAAAAAACATTAGAATAACAATGCAAACAAAATATATTGATATGAAATCGCAAAATGCGCTGTTGTAAGGCATGATTTCCCGTCTTATTGAGCTTTGATGCAAAGTCTGCACCAAGCTGCAATGAGGCGTAGTAACTTGCGACGGATTGCAGTGCGATTTACTGCGTTATGGCATGGTGCGTTATGCTGCGTCGCAGTGTCTGCGCTAGGGTGTCTTGCGATGCACCAAGCTGCAGTAGACTGTGAAGTGTCATTGTGGTGCGGTGCGTTGCGGTGCTGCGAAGAATCATTGCGGTGCTGCGATGTGGTGATATATGATTATTGCTTTAAAAGGGTAATTTTTGCTGCTGTTAAAGGAGAGGTACACATTTATGCGGCTGAAAAAAATACTTGCTTTGTTCCTTACATTTGTGATGGTATGCAGCATGCTGACGCTGACTGCGGCTGCTGATACCAAGACGGCATATTCTATCACGACAAGCATAAAGGTTGTGGATGGATCGGGAACATATCAACCAGAATTTTATATTAATGGTCAGGAAACTAGAAATGTCAGTGCTGTGGAAGCGGGTGCAAATGTACAGGTTTCTATACGTGCTGTCTCACGATCTGAAAATTTGGAATATAACTTTCTGAATGTGGTTTATACTGAGGGTGGTACGGAGAAGAGTATCGATCTTGTAGCATCAGCAGGGAATCATGCGGAGGAATATTATTTTACCATGCCTTCGGCTGATATTACGCTAAAGGGCGAGATTCAGTCTTTGCCGCAGGTACAGACTATATCAGAACACGGAAGTGTAGCATATAGCGGTGGTGTTGTAAATGGCAATTATGGTATCTTTGGCCGTCCAAATAAAATTATAAATGTTGCCGTTACGCCAGAAAGTGGTTATGCGGTGGACAGCATGCTTGTCAACGGCTCCGCTATCACGGGAAATACCTTCACGATGCCTCACAGCACGGTAACAGTTACTGTAAACTATAAAAGCGGTGAAAGCGGTGAAAGCGGCGAAAGCGGCGAAAGTGGTGAAAGTGGCGAAAGCGGAGACAAGAGCTTGCCGGCATGGTATGGTGATGGCTCGGCTAAAGAGTATATTATAAGTAATGCTCAGGAGCTTTCAGAACTGGCACAGCTTGTAAATGGCACATGGTCAGGTGCAGTTTCGGACAACTTTGCAGGTAAGAGCGTAAAGCTTGCAAAGGATATAGATCTTAAAGGTATAGAATGGACAGCTATTGGTGGGATTACACAAAGTGTACCATTATCGCTGGGCTCACAGGAGGAGCTTGACAAGGCATTAGAGACATATGGAATCATCTATGATACGTCTGGAGATTCGTACAAGAGGGGTGCTAGTGCGGACAAGCAGACACCGTGGAGTGCGGGCGCTTCATATTATTATCTGACGGGACCAGTTTTTTCTGGCACATTTGATGGATGCGGAAAAACTATCGGAAATCTCACTGTAAATACAAGCACAGGATATACAGGCCTTTTCGGAAATGTAAATGGAACTCTTAAGAACTTTACTATCAAGGGTTCAGTAAAATCCACTGGAAGAAATCAAGATTATATCGGTGGTGTCACAGGCAAGCTCTCTATGGGCGGAATCATTGAAAATGTCACATCTTATGTGAATGTAACTGCAGAAAATTGCTTCAATGTCGGCGGTATCGCTGGCTGCGTGGGAAGCAAGGCTTCATTTGAATCGAGAGATAATACATTTGTTCGCGAGTGCACAAATCACGGAAAAATCACTGGATATCAGGCTGTCGGCGGCATCGCAGGATACAATGCCGGACAGGTTTTGCGCTGCTCAAATCATGGCAGGATAGATGCCTTGAAGACTAGCAGTAAGAGTGGAGTAGGCGGTATAGTTGGCCGCAATGGCGAGAACAATACTGCCTCAGATGCAGGAACTATTATAGACTGTTACAACACAGGGAATATCGGTAATTCGCAATCTAAGTGGTCTGGCGGAATCACAGGATTTAATCCAGCTTATTCGAGCGTTATAAACTGTTACAGCACAGGCACTATTTATGGTGTAGGCCAGTTTAATCCTATCGTAGGTCAGAGCGAGGCCGCCATAGACAATGGTGCGATAGTTAAGAATTGCTGGTATCTTGACAGCACGCGTACAAATGACGAGTCTGGCGTATATGGCGGAGCGCAGGATAGCTGCGGGCCGAAGACTGAGGCACAGATGAAGGAGGATATATTTGCGTCACTTCTAGGCGACAGCTATGCTGTAGACAATGCAAATATCAATGGCGGATATCCAGTACTTAAGTGGCAGGGCGGAAGTGCTGCTCCTGGCATCCATACAGTGACGATACCTGCTGGAAGTGAAGAAGAAGGATTTCTTACAGCGACGGGAAGTTCTATTCCCGTGCGTGATGGTGAAAGCTTCAGCTTCAGTGTGGCTATTATCAGCGGCTATGAGATTGTCAGTGTAAAGGCGGGCGCGACTGCGCTTGCATTGAAGGATGGAAAGTATACGATTCCAAATATTGTAAGTGATGTGACTGTCACGATACAGGCACAAAAAATCAAGGAAGATCAGTCAGGCAGCGGCTCCGGTTCTGGAAGCGACTCAGGCTCAGGCTCGGGTTCAGGAAGTGGTTCGGGCTCAGGAAGCGGCACGGGCAGCAGCGCTTATTACAGCATCACGGCTGAGGCAGGCGAGCATGGATCAATCTCTCCAAGCGGTTTGTCTTCAGTACGTTTAGACACAGACAAGATTTTCATTATTACTCCAGATGAAGGATATGAAGTATCTGATGTGCTGGTTGACGGCAAGAGCGTAGGCGCTGTGAAGTCTTATACATTTAAGTCAGTTGACAGTGACCACAGTATTTCGGCTATTTTTTCAAAGATTGATGACGAGGCTCACAATGGCAATTTCGTCGATGTAAAGAAGGATAGTTATTATGAAAATGCTGTCGATTGGGCAGTAGAAAAGGGCATTACTAAGGGGACAGATGATATGCATTTTTCTCCAGACAATCTTTGTACTCGTGCTCAGGCAGTGACTTTCTTATGGCGTGCTGCGGGCAGCCGAAGGTTGATATTGCAAATGCTGGTCATGGATTTGCTGACGTGAAAGCAGGCAGTTACTACGAACAGGCAGTCGTATGGGCAGTGGAAAAAGGCATCACAAAGGGCACTAGCAAAACTACATTTGATCCTGATGCTATATGCAGCCGTGCGCAGTGCATAAGCTTCCTTGCACGTGCTTTAGGCGGTAAAGCAGAAAGCCAGGCTTCATTTAGCGATGTTGCTGCGGATGCTTATTATGCCGACGCAGTGAGCTGGGCGACTGAAAATAATATCTCGACTGGCGTAGGCGGTGCTCTGTTCGCACCAGACAGCAAGTGCACAAGAGGCCAGATTGTCACATTCCTTTGGAGAGTGTATGGGAGGTAAAT
>CAVJDC010000147.1:0-3969 GCA_963648085.1 Anaerovoracaceae bacterium | reverse complement strand
TCTAGTACTTGCATATCAACTGTCTAATACTTGCATATCAACTGTCTAATACTTGCATATCAACTGTCTAATACTTGCATGTCAGCTATCAAATACTTACATATCAGCTTCCAATACCTGCATGTCAGCTATCAAATACTTGCATATCAACTGTCTAATACTTGCATATCCGTTATTTTAATACTTTGGCTTTAATATTCGTCAGTATATTCGAATTCAAAATCTTTTATACGAACAGTGTCACCTTCTTCGAGTCCCATTTCTATAAGCTCATCAATCGCACCCTTCTTTTGGATATACTTATAAAGATATCTCAAAGATTCCATGTCATTGAAATTTGTCGAATCAAAAATCTTTGTAAGCTGCTTTCCTTCTAAAACAAATACTTCATCTTCTTCATCGTAATAAGCATATATTTCCCTATAATCAAGATCCTCATCATGCATGCTTTCATCGAAATAATCATAGTAATCTTCTTCCTCCTCAACCTCACTGAGAGCCTGAAGAGCAGCGGAAAGAACTTCTTTTATTCCCTTTGACGTAGCAGCAGACATTTCAAAATATTTATACCCTTTATTTTCAATATAAATCTTAAAATTGTCTGCAATCTCTCTATCATAAATGAGATCAGTTTTGTTTCCTACAACAATCTGCGGCTTTGCAGCGACTCTAGGAGAATATTTGATAAGTTCATCATTTATCTTGTCAAAATCTTCTATAGGATTTCTCCCTTCAGAGCTTGCTACATCAACTATATGAATAAGTACCTTCGTTCTCTCTACGTGTTTGAGAAAATCCAGGCCAAGTCCCGTCCCCTCAGATGCGCCTTCAACAAGTCCTGGAATATCTGCCATAATAAAGCTTGTATCATAAATATTTACCACACCGAGATTTGGTGTAATAGTGGTAAAATGATAATTTCCAATCTTCGGTTTTGCACTTGTAGAAACTGATAAGAACGTGGATTTTCCAACATTTGGAAAGCCTAGCAGCCCTACATCTGCAATAAGCTTCAGCTCAAGAATAATATCTCTTTCTTTTGCCTGTCCTCCAGACTCCGCAAAATTTGGTGCCTGTCTTACGGAATTCTTAAAGTGGACATTTCCTTTGCCACCTTTTCCGCCTTTCGCAGCAATGACTCTATCACCATGCTTGACAAGATCTCCCATGACAAGTCCTGTAAGCTCATCAATGACAACCGTGCCTGGAGGCACCATAATCACCAGATCCTCGCCATTCTTACCATATCTCTTTTTCTTCATACCGTCTTCGCCGGCAGGAGCTTCATATTTTCTTTTATATCTAAAATCCATCAATGTGCGGTAGCTGTTGTTGGCTTCAAATATCACGTCTCCACCCTTGCCGCCGTCCCCTCCGTCGGGACCACCCTCAGGAACAAAAGGCTCACGCCTAAATGAAACACTCCCATTTCCGCCTTTACCGGATTTTACACTTATTCTGGCTCTGTCTACAAACATTATTTTCCTCTTTATCTAAAAAGCTGTGTCGTCAGCTGATTTTATTTTTAAATTTTGCATATATACCTGCGATAAACTTACCATCTTGCTCATTATGCAGCGATAAACTTACCATCTTGCTCATTATGCATCGATAAACCTACCATCTTGCGGATTATGCAACGATGAACCTACCATCTTGTAAAGCATACAACTTTGTTTATTATTTTCAAAAAAGCCCCTAATTTGTCAATTAGGGGCTTAAGTAATCAAATATTTTTAGGCTTCTATCTCTACTGGATAGACACTAACTCTTTTTCTTGTCTTGCCTTCTCTTTCGAACTTTACAGTTCCTTCGATCTTAGCGAATAAAGTGTCATCTCCGCCCTTGCCAACGTTTGTTCCAGGGTGGAACTTTGTGCCTCTCTGACGTACGAGAATGCTGCCTGCGCTAACTACCTGACCGTCAGCTCTCTTAACTCCAAGTCGTTTCGACTCACTATCTCGACCATTCTTAGAACTGCCGACACCCTTCTTACTTGCCATAGATTACACCTCCTTCTATATCGTGTCATCTTTGATTTGCTTAGATATTTAATGATTCAATCTTTACAGAAGTGAAAGGCTGTCTATGACCCTGCTTCTTTCTGTAGTCCTTCTTAGACTTATACTTGAAGATGATTACCTTAGCGCCCTTGCCAGTTTCAACTGCAGTACCTTCCACTGTACATCCTTCGATATATGGCTTGCCAACCTTAATGTCAGCACCTTCTCCAGCTACAAGAACCTTGTCGAAAACAACCTTAGCGCCGTCTTCAACGCCGAGCTTTTCAACAGAGATTATATCGCCTTCCTGGACTCTGTACTGCTTACCGCCTGTTTCAATAACTGCGTACATTCTATTTTACCTCCTCTTCCCGGACTCGCCGTCAGGGCAATCTGAAGCACTTTTACAAAAGCAATGCTTTCAGATATTTACAAATAAAGCCCCTCTCGTGCGGCTTACTGATGTAATATATCACACTATCGAAAGGAAGTCAATATTTAAAAATGTTTTGTAGATATCATATTTAAAAATATTTTACTCAAATACTTCTCCAGTTTCTGGATCTATCTCTGGCATAAAACCAAGCAGATCATCATCAGCAGGCATGCTGCCCCCGCTAGCTCCTGCAAATGGTGCTGGTTCCGCTGGCGACTTTTCAGGCTCTGGCTTAAGTGATTCTACAATAAGCGCTTCTATACGATTGAGTACATCTGGATTTTCCTTAAGATATGTCTTTACATTCTCACGTCCTTGGCCGATTCTATTTCCTTCGAAGCTATACCACGCTCCTGCCTTGTCAACGATCTTATGCTCTACTGCACAATCAAGAGTGTCACCCTCACGTGAGATGCCTTCACCATACATGATATCGAATTCTGCCTGCTTAAATGGAGGTGCAACTTTGTTCTTTACAATCTTCACGCGGACACGGTTTCCTATAAATTTATCTCCCTGTTTGATACTTTCTATTCTTCTGACATCGATTCTCATAGTTGAATAGAATTTAAGAGCACGTCCTCCTGTAGTAACTTCAGGACTTCCAAACATGACACCTACCTTTTCACGAAGCTGATTGATAAAAATGACAGCTGTATGTGATTTGTTTATAGCACCAGCGAGCTTTCTCAATGCCTGTGACATAAGTCTCGCATGAAGTCCTACATGACTGTCACCCATCTCTCCTTGAATTTCTGCTTTAGGCACAAGTGCTGCAACCGAATCGACAACTATAACATCGACTGCACCGCTTCGTACAAGAACCTCGCAGATTTCAAGTCCCTGCTCTCCTGTATCAGGCTGTGATACAAGAAGGTCATTTATCTGAACTCCAAGATTTTGAGCATATTCCGGATCTAGTGCATGCTCAGCATCTATAAATGCAGCTCTGCCGCCTGTCTTTTGGGATTCAGCTATAATGTGAAGAGCCAGAGTAGTCTTACCAGATGATTCCGGTCCAAAAATCTCAGTTATTCGTCCCTTCGGAATACCTTGAACTCCAGTAGCTATATCCAAGCTCATACTTCCTGTAGAAATTGTATCTATGTTTAATCCTGTAGTTTCTCCCAACTTCATAATCGCACCCTTGCCATACTGTTTCTGTATCTGCTTAAGTGCCTCTTCTAGTGCTTCTTCTCTATTTGAATTATTCTGCTTTGTCTTTACCGATGCAGCCATATCCTTTTATCCTTTCATAATCTATTATAAATATAACGTAGCGCCGGACATCCCCATCTATTATATAGGCAGTGGGGCTCATTCACGACCTTCGGTGGCGAGTTATAGTCTCTCACCAAAACCAATTGTACGATACCCACCCATGATTTTCATCATTTGATTGACGCTCCCCATGCCTAAAGACAGGGGATTCTTGCTACCTGCCAAACATATTGGCTGACCAGTTCATTTTTGGCAGGTCGCAGTGCAAGTTATGGGTATGCCATTACCCATCCTAGAGCAGAACATATA
>CAVJDC010000146.1:0-4011 GCA_963648085.1 Anaerovoracaceae bacterium | reverse complement strand
GCATTATGGAATGCCGCCTACAGAGTATAGAAAAATAAACGGAGCATAAACTATATCCCGCATCTTTTAGTTTGATGTGGGATATAATTTTTTGCTTATACTTTGCGAATGAATCATCACACCATGCGAATGAGTCATCACACCATGCGAATGAGTCATCACACCATGCGAATGAGCTAGCTTATCCCGAGAATAGCTTACCCTATACGTAGAGCATATATGGAGAGCATATTTAGGGAGCATATATGGATAGCATATATAAAGAGCATATATGGAGAGCATATTTAGAGAGTGTTTCATCCTATATATTAAGAATAAAATGATTTTTTCGAAAATCTAAAAGTCCTTCGCTGCGCATCTTTCCAAGCTCGAGAGAAAGTCCGCTGCGCTCTACTGCAAGATAATCTGCAAGCTGCTGCCTTGAAAAAGGAATATCAAATTCACATTTTCCCAGACGCTTAGCCTCTGCAGAAAAATATGACATAAGCTTTGCTCTTGTAGTGCGCTGTCCCATATGTACGATTTTTTCTCCGAAAAGAAGGGTTTTTTCGGCGAGCACTGCAAGAAGATTTCGAATAATTCGGCTGTGATGACTGCATGCTGAGGGGCATATATTTAAAATCCGCTTTACGTTAAAAAATATCACTGTGACATTTGATTCTGCGCACACACTTACATTTAGCAAGGATCCGGGGGCACAGGCAAATTCGGCTGCAAATGTCTGCCTTGGTCCTACCTTTGATATAATATTTCTGTTTCCCCACACATCTTCCTGAATGATCAAAATATTTCCTGTAACTACAAGTCCGATAGAGTCTGTGCTGTCACCTGATCGCAGCACGAAATCATCCTTAGAGAAATCTTTTTTTTCAGCCCCTAGGCATGAAAGCATAGCCACAAGCTCGTCCTCAGAAACTCCTGAAAATAGCTGTGAAGAGCGAATAATAGGCAAAAATTCTTTTAAAAAATCTTTCATAAAAAATCCTTTCGTTGAAAATTCAACCGATTTGTTGAGAATATTGTAGTACACTGTGATTGAAAAAGCAAGAAAATGCAAGAAATCGAGCGGAAATAGGATTTTATAAGAAAGTAGGTATATTCATGAAGAGAAGGATAATTGAGATAGATCAGGAAAAATGCAATGGCTGCGGTGCATGTGCAGATGCATGCCATGAAGGTGCTATCGCCATGGTTGACGGAAAAGCGATGCTGATGCGTGATGATTATTGTGATGGATTAGGTGATTGCTTGCCTGCTTGTCCAGCGGAGGCTATTACTTTTGTGGAGCGTGAGGCAGCCGCATATGATGAAAAAGCAGTCATGGAAAATAAAAAGAGAAAGCAGCAGGAAGGTGTGACTCAAGGTTTCGGCTGCCCGTCAAGCCGTCCAAGCAGTATCGGGCATGCAGAGGGTGGCTGCCCGTCAAGCCGTCCGAGCAGTATCGGGCATGCAGAGGGTGGCTGCCCATCAAGCCGTCCGAGCAGTATCGGGCATGCAGAGGGTGGCTGCCCGTCAAGCCGTCCAAGCAGTATCGAGCATGCAGAGGGTGGCTGCCCATCAAGCCGTCCAAGCAGTATCGGGCATGCGCAGGGTGGATGCTTAGAGCCTGTATATACGGAGGCTGTGAGCAGACTTGCACAGTGGCCTGTTCAGATAAAGCTTGCACCGATAAATGCTCCATATTTTAATGGTGCAAAGCTTTTGATCGCTGCAGACTGTACGGCTTATGCCTATGCTGCATTTCATGAACGCTTTATGAGGAACCACATTACACTTGTCGGATGTCCGAAGCTTGATGATGTAGATTATTCAGAAAAGCTGACTGAAATCATCCGCGAGAATGATATAAAGAGTGTGACGCTTGTGCGCATGGAGGTTCCATGCTGCGGAGGACTTGAATATGCCGCAAAGACTGCACTCCAGCAGAGCGGAAAATTTATTCCGTGGCAGGTTGTCACGATTTCTATAGACGGAAGAATATTAGACTAGGAAACATACGAACGAAGATTATTGATCGCAGATTGCGGGTTACGGATTGCGGATCGAAATCAAGAGAGTGTGGAAAAAACGGATTGCGGATCGCAGATTGCGGGTTACGGATTGCGGATCGAAATCAAGAGAGTGTGGAAAAAACGGATTGCGGATCGTAGATTGCGGATTACGGATTGCGGATCGAAATCAAGAGAGAGTGGGAAAATCGGATTGCGGATCGTAGATTGCATATTGCCAATTGCGTTTGATGAGAATGTGATTGCAAATTGTGATAGATAAAAGAGCATTGCAACTTGTAGTTAGAGAAAGTGAGGATTGCAAATGGAAGGTAAGATGTTTTGTTTTCAATGTGAGCAGACCGCAGGCTGCACGAGCTGTACTGGAAATGCCGGTGTTTGCGGCAAGAGTGCTGACACGGCAAAGCTTCAGGACGAGCTGACTGGAGCACTTATCGGGCTTGCGAGAGCTACAGATGGTGCATCGCAGATGACACCAGACACATGGCGTATTATGATCGAAGGACTATTTACTACTGTTACGAATGTAAATTTCAATGAAGCTACACTGACTAAGCTTATCGACAGAGTGCATGAGGAGAAGAATAAACTTGTGCCGGATTGTGCGGAATGCAGTTCGGCATGTGCACGAACGGAAGATTATGATATGAAGCTGCTTTGGGATGCACAAGAGGATGTGCGCAGTCTCAAGTCACTTATACTTTTTGGCGTGCGCGGCATGGCAGCTTATGCTCATCATGCAATGCTGCTGGGGTATACAGATGACGAGGTGAATATATTCTTTGCTAAGGCACTCTTTGCTGTAGGCGAGAATTGGGGCATGGAAGAGCTTTTGCCGATTGTGATGGAAGTTGGTGAAAAGAATCTTAAGTGCATGGAACTGCTTGATAAGGCAAATACTCAGTCTTACGGAACACCAGTGCCAGCGACAGTGCCTTTGACAATAGAAAAGGGACCATTTATCGTCATCACAGGTCATGATCTTCGCGACCTAAAGCTGCTGCTAGAGCAGACAGAAGGAAAAGGCATAAATATCTATACTCACGGCGAAATGCTCCCTGCTCATGGATATCCTGAGCTGAAGAAGTATACACATCTTAAAGGAAATTTTGGTACAGCATGGCAAAATCAGCAGAAAGAATTTGACAATATCCCTGCACCGATACTGTTTACCACAAACTGCCTGATGCCGCCAAGGGCAAGCTACTCAGACCGTGTATTTACTACAGCAGTAGTGTCATATCCAAAAATGACTCATATCGATGAGGACAAGGATTTCACACCGGTTATAGAGAAGGCACTTGAGCTAGGCGGCTATGCAGAGGACAAAGAGCTTACTGGCATCAACGGTGGCAGCACTGTTGTGACTGGCTTTAGTCACGGTACTGTGCTTGGTGCAGCTGATCAGGTAATCGATGCAGTTAAGTCAGGCGCTATAAGCCATTTCTTCCTAGTAGGCGGATGTGACGGTGCTCGCCCTGGCCGTAATTATTATACAGATTTTGTAAAACAGACTCCTGATGATACAGTAGTTCTTACTCTTGCATGCGGCAAGTATCGTTTCAATGATCTAGACCTTGGCACGATCGGAGGTCTTCCACGTCTCATGGATGTGGGACAGTGCAACGATGCTTACGGAGCTGTCAAGATTGCACTTGCTTTGGCTGAGGCATTTGACTGCGGAGTAAATGATCTGCCGCTTTCGCTTGTACTTTCATGGTATGAGCAAAAGGCAGTATGCATTCTGCTGACGCTTCTTTATCTGGGAATCAAGGATATCCGTCTTGGACCTACACTGCCGGCATTCATATCACCAAACGTACTTGATTATCTTGTAGAGAATTTCAATATTGCTCCAATTACGACACCAGATGATGACCTAAAAGCACTGCTGGAAAAATGATATTGATTAATAATCTAAAATAAAAACGTGAAGAATTAATAAAATCAGCCAGAGGCTGCTGCCTTGACGGAAATTAACCGTTAGGGCGCAGCCCTTTTT
>CAVJDC010000145.1:0-4041 GCA_963648085.1 Anaerovoracaceae bacterium | reverse complement strand
AAGGCATTGGACATTGACTCCGCATCAAAAAAATTGTTTTTAAAAGAATGAAATTTGCAAAAAGGAACATCACTTTAAAAGAATGAAATTTGCAAAAAGGAACATCACAATTTTTTTGATGATGTTCCTTTTTTAAGATTGAATATATAGATCTTTTTTATCACATATCAACTTATATAAGCTGGCACTTTTATAATATCGCCTGTCTTTATATTGTCCATATGGATGTCATTTATATCGCATATAAGATAAACAACTTTTCTAATATCAGCTTCCTTCGGACCATATTCTTGAGCTATTTTCCAAAGAGTGTCTCCTGATTCTATCGTAATAGTACGACATACATATGAGTTTATGCGTGATTCCTCTATGCCATTTGATATGAATGCTCCGAATAAATTTGCTGCAATGAGACAAACAATCAAAGCAGCGACAAGCTTAAAAATAGATTTGATATTTGATGCAGTCATGACAATCACCTCTTTTAAATAAAGTTATAATACTTGAAAATTTGTTCTTTAAATTTACGTATTAATTAAACGTTCGTTCGTTGTCTATATATTAACAGAACACATTTTCGATGTCAAGTATAAAATCAAATATTCGTTCGTTTTTATATGAAATTTTTTTTTCTTTGCTTGCATCTAACTTCAAGCAAGATTTATGTATCAATTTATAGATAGATGTTGTATAGTATATATTCTTGAAGAAATTGTTCGAAAAAAAAGAACCCTTTTGATGCTCGGTATACAGCACAAGGGTTCACTTTTTTGATATTTTAATTTCTTGATTTTAATTCCAGTTTGCTTGATTTTAATTTTAGTTTGTTGCTTTTTTAGTGTTCTGCATCTTTTATAAATATTGATGTGATGACGAAAAGCAATGCAGCAGCTGAAGCATATATATAAGCTAAATGATGAATATTTCCTGCGATACTGCTCACTGCTGAGAGGAGTATTGGTGAAAGGAACTGTGCAAGATAAAGTGATGCTGATATAAGAGGCATCACTGTAGTTACAGCGGTCTTTCCTGCCTTAACTGAAGCAGTTGATATGATATAAGGTATCCCTTCTCCATTTGCAAATCCGATGAAAATCGAACCAATGATTGTTCCAATCCAACCACCTGCAAATGCCAAAAGCAAGTATCCGATGAGAAAAAGTATTGGAGATAAGAATCTTGTATTTGATTTAAGCTTTCTCTTGCATGTTACAAAGAGCAAGCCTCCCACAAATGCCACCAGATCCATACTGGCCATTATGATGGAAATAAGACTTTGCGGAATGATTCCTTCTGAAGCTGTTTCAATTGCAAAATTTGCAGGATATACAAAGAATGTTGACATTAAAAAGAACATGGCAAGCACAAATATTGCATATTTTTTTAGATTATGCAATGAAGAGCTTTTTTCTTCGACAGAGTCTAGATTATGTGCGGAATTTGGACTGCTGATTCTTGTATCGTTATCGCTAATTTTATTATTTTTTTCGATCTCGTTATAATCGCTGTGATGATTAACGATAAAATCATTTGGAAGATATATCAGGCATAATATTATGCTGATAAGCCCCATGAGATAAACCAAAAAGCTGCAGCTCCAACTGATATTTGCAAGAAGACCTGAAATGAGGGTTGCTATCACCCCACCCATCTGATTCATAGCCGAAGAAAGTCCCATAAGCTTTTCCTGCTCTTCAGGAGGAAAATAAAATCCCAAAAGTCCTGTTGAAAGTGGCATTATGATACCCACACCGACTCCTACAATGGCTCTTGCTGCAAGAACGCACCAGATGCTGTCAAATAATCCCGCACAGCATCCTCCGATTGTGTAAAAAAGAAGACCAATGAGAACTAAAGTCTTTGATTTTAACTTTTCGCAAAGCTTTGGAAATATAAAATTGGTGATGACTATAAATATCGCTGGAATACTTATAATCATCTGTATAAATAATGGATTCACGTCCGCAAAATGTTCTTTTATAACGCCTAATGCAGGAGCTACTGCAGCACCTGCCATAACTGTAAGAAGGGAAAGTGAAAGTATGCTCCATTTTAGTTTTTTAAAATTTAATTTTTCTTTTTTCATTTTATCACCTCGTAAAAAGAGAATTATAATTCTTATTTTGGCTGTTGACATAAAAAAAGCGTAAGCCCAATTTGTTTGGACTTACGCTTGGTTGCTACTCAACAACAACTTCATTTTAACAATTTTTATCTAAAAATTCAAGCCATTTCAGTAAATTATATTTCCTCTATTACTCTTGTCTTTAAGTTTACTATTCGTGTAATACTTTTATTCTTTTCTTTATCCTAGCCTGTCACTTCAAAAGGTCGCAATGCACTGCTCGCGTGTATAATTGCCATTTGGTCTAAACTAACTACTTTATACTGTACCAATCTGTGCCGCTGCTCACTTCTGCAACGAGAGGTACACTAAGCTCGGCAGCATTTGTCATGGATTCTTCAAGAACCTTTGATACTTCGTCTTTTGAATCGAAAGGAGATTCTATTATCAGTTCATCGTGAACCTGAAGAACTATCTTTGCACTTGGCACTTCGACATTTAGTCTGTGATAAGTCTCTATCATGGCAAGCTTCATAATATCTGCAGCAGTTCCCTGAACAGGCGTGTTTGCAGCAAGCCGTTCGCCAAGCTGTCTTGTCATGCGATTTGAAGCTGTAATTTCACTGATATTTCTTTTTCTGCCATGCATTGTCAATACATAACCAGTAGATCTGCAATAGTCCGCAATGTCATTTATGAATTTTTTCACAAACGGATGTTTACCAAAATAATCATCTATATATGTCTGCGCTTCCTTTCGAGAAATCTTGAGATCCTTCGATAGGCCAAATGCACTTATACCATAAATCACTCCAAAGTTTACTGCTTTTGCTCTTCTTCTTTGAAGTGATGTGACTTCAGAAAGAGGAACTCCAAATACTCTTGATGCTGTGCTTGTATGAATGTCAAGATTATTAATAAATGCATCTTTAAGTGCTGGATCGTCAGAAAGATGAGCCATCACTCTAAGTTCAATCTGTGAATAATCAGCACCAGTAAGAATATGAAGTTCGTCAGATGCACAGAATACCTTTCTGATCATCCTTCCGAGCTCTTGCCTGACTGGAATATTTTGAAGATTTGGCTCGGTACAGCTGAGTCGCCCTGTGGCTGTGACAGTTTGTTGGAAATGCGCATGAATCCTGCCAGAATGGTCTATGAGTGGAAGCATTCCATCTATGTATGTTCCATTTAGCTTTGTGAGCATTCTGTACTCCAGAATCATCTCGGCAATTTTGTGATCCTTGGCTAAATTTTCCAACACTTCGGCATTCGTGGAATATCCTGTCTTCGTCTTCTTTTCTGCAGGAAGCCCCATTTTTTCAAAAAGTATAACTCCCAGCTGCTTTGGAGAGTTTATGTTGAACTTCTCTCCTGCTTCCTCATAAATGTCCTTTGAGATTTCATCTATTCTTGATTTTAACATTTCCCCAATTTCATCTAGAGCGCTGCGGTCTGCTTTTATGCCAGTACATTCCATGTCTGCAAGAACTTCGATAAGAGGCAGTTCTATATGCTTAAAGAGGCTTATAAGATTATTCTTCGCTAGTTTTGAAGCAGCTTCTGCAGCAAATCTTGAAGAAAGTCTAAGAAATCCTAGTGAAATATCGGCTTGCTTGTCATAAACATTTCCAAACATATCAAATTGAGAGATCTCTTCTAAAATTTGTTTGTCAGAAGGAAATTTTTCATGGAAGTTTTCAATTGCTATTACTGACATTTCATATGAGCTTTTTTGTGGATCAACTAAATATTCAGCTATCGCAGTGTCAAATCCAGTATCAAAAATATGATCGTTTCCTTCATAAATCTTTGCTGCACCACTACACATAAGAGCATAATAATCTGATTTTAAATTGTGACCACATATCTTTCCTTCATAATTTTTTAGAATGTCAGAAAGTTTATCAGCCAAGTTCGTGGTCCACGGAATGAAAAACATCTTATCTTTTGTGGCAACAGAAATAGAAAAAATC
>CAVJDC010000144.1:0-4047 GCA_963648085.1 Anaerovoracaceae bacterium | reverse complement strand
GCTTAATCCCACGCCCGCTTCACTTTTCCACCGCCTTTTGCTTAATCCCACGCCCGCTTCACTTTTCCACCGCCTTTTGCTTAATCCCACGCCCACTTCGTTTCCCCACAGCCTTTTCGTCAATCCCACGTCCGCTTCGTTTCCCCACAGCCTTTTAGTCAATCCCACATCCGCTTCGTTTCCCCACAGCCTTTTGCTTAATCCCACGCCCACTTCGTTTCCCCACAGCCTTTTAGTCAATCCCACGCCCGCTTCGTTTCCCCACAGCCTTTTAGTCAATCCCACGTCCGCTTCGTTTTTCCACAGCCTTTTGCTAAATCCCACGTCTGTTTCTCTTTTCCACCGCCTTTTCGATTTCGCATATGCTGCAATCAATATCCGCTAGCTCTTTAAATTTCCTTCAGATTTATAGAAATCCCTCTTTATCTCACTTTCGGTGAACATACTATATCCCCCATGTCTTCTGTTAAAAAAATTTTGTGAGCACCTTACAAAAATAGCTCCCTGCGTATCATTTCTATATATAGGAACGTCCGCAGCTTCGAGTCTGTCAAGTGTAAATTGCGATGGATGACCATAGAAATTTCTTCCTACTTGAATCACAGCCGCAGTCGGACTTACCGCGTCAATAAATTCATCACAAGTAGAATATCTGCTTCCATGATGTGCTGTTTTGAGTATGTCAGAGCAAAGCGTCGCTCCCTCCTCCTGACGATTATACATTTCTGCCAGATTCATCTCATATTCCGAATCTATATCCCCAGTAAAAAGAATGCTCGTATCCTTGTATACCACTCGAAAAATCATGCTGAGTTCATTTTCATCCTCGGAATTTTCAAGTATCTTCTGATATTCCTCATCTGTATGTACAGCGGGTGCCAATATTTGAATCGAGGCTCCTCCTATCTCAAGTACGTCACCTGCTTTAAGAAAAATAATATTTTCTTCATCAATCCCATATTTTTCAGAAATCTCATAGCCCTGTGACTTATATGCCGCTGAAAGTGCAAGTTTTCTGACCTTCACACCCTCAGTCATTGTTTCGAGACCCCCGCAATGGTCCTGATGAAGATGGCTTAATACTACCAAGTCTAGTTCGGATATTCCACTGCCCAGAAGATATGGAATAAGTATATCCTTTCCTACATCAGTTTCAGAAGAACTAAATGACTCTGTCCCACCTGTGTCAAAAAGAATATTTTTCCCTCTGCATTTCAAATGTGCACAATCACCCTGTCCTACATCCACAAATATAAGATCAGATGTGATTTCATTCCATTGAAAATATGTCCCTACCGCGATGCTTACGATTGCAATAATGACAGCAGCTGCCGCCCCGCGAATCACTTTTTTATATCTCAACCCGCCACATAATCCATACCATTTGCTTTCACTTAATTCATGCCGCTTACTGCCGCTTAATCCGTGCATTTTGCCGCTGCGAATATTATGTAAAGTATTGCCTAATAGAATTCCATCATTTATATAAGATCTTCCAGCTTCACTGCAGAAGAAAAATAGCATCCCATAGTACATGAGAAGCACTGCAGTCGGCGGCGAAGCTAAATACTTATATGAAAATGGTGTATCTGCAATAATGCTGCTCATTTTAACAAGCACAGAAAGCAGCATATCCTCCACAGCACACATCCACTCAAAGAGCTTCCCGACAAATATGCCGACATTGTGCATTTCTGTCATAGCTGCGACAAACGATGTAGGAATCATCACTACACCTAAAGGCACAGCGAAGCCGGCAATCCATATTGCAGGGACATTTAGCAGCAGCACGCCTGTAGATATAAAATGGAAGCTGCAAAGCGATGCCGGCATCATGCCAGCTTGCATCAGAAGGATATCTTTTACTGATTGGAGAACCATTTTGCTTTTTTCACTATAGAATTCAGACAGCTTTTTTCTTACTTTCGCATATTTGATTGTCAATCCACTGGGGATCATATGTGATGCAGCAGGTTTGAGCGATTTATCTTCTAGTGATCTGTTTCTTGATTTTTTTTCCTTTATTTTCCCCCATTGATCATCACTAAGATCATCCTTTATTTTCCCCCATTGATCATCACTAAGATCATCCTTCTTTTTCCTGCTCTTTCCGTCTCCGTTGTTGTGCGGCATGATTACGCTTATCGTTATTACTGCCAAAAAAGACAGCTCAAATCCGGATGAAAATAGATAATATGGTCTATATCCGAGAAGTGTCAATGCACAAAAACTGATACATGACAGTGAATCATAACGCCTGAAAGTAACCTTTCCGACAATATTCACGCATATCATAAATACTGCTCTGACTACTGACGGCGAAAATCCTGACATGGCAGCATACATTACCAAAAGAACTGCAATAGGCGCATTTCCAGCAAGAGTCGCCGGTTTTCCAAAAATAATGCGCAGCAATCCGTAAATCATTGAAATATGCAGTCCTGATACTGCGAGAAGATGCGCTATTCCATTTCTTTGAAATTCCTCATATATCTCGGCATCAATCTCATCTCTCGTTCCAAAAAGTATTCCAGCCAACAGGCCTGAGGTGTCGGAATCCATATATTTCTGAGTTTTTTCGGCAAATATCATTTTAAGCTGCGAAAGAAAATGCATCAATGCATCAATACCTTCAGGCTCTCCCACAAGCTTCGCATCAGAAAGCTTAGCCGACATGCCAATGCGAACTCCCTGCGTTCTCAGATACTTTCTGTAATCGAAAACATGAGGATTACCCGAAGATTGCGGTTCATAAATTTTACCCTTAATCTGCACGACCCTGCCAGTCCATACCGTCTTGTCAACAACATTTTCTTCCGAAATCTCGCTGCTATTCTGATCCGAGTCATTACTTCTATTATCTGCGACATTACTGCCATTATGTGCGTCATTACTGCCATCACCTATGCCATCATTGCCATCACCTATGTCATCGTTGCCACCACCTATGTCATCGTTGCCACCACCTATGTCATCGTTGCCACCACCTATGTCCGTCTCATCAAAAGTAAGCGTTATTCTGATTTTTTCTCCAAACGCCCTGTATTTGCAATCTTCATCATCGCAAATCCTTGCAATAAGCGCAGTTTTCCCTTCCTTATGCTGTTCAGACAAAACAGTCGCCGTGACAGTCACAGCTTTGTCATTCATCTCACTATATGCAGATTTCACACAGTCAGAAATGGCGCACCTTACTCCTCCCGCAGCAAAGAAAATCAAAAATAAGACATATCCTGCAAACACAGCCGCCGAAGTGATCCTACCCGCATTCTCCTCCATGATTTCTGCAGCTTCACCTTGAGCAATCCTACTCGCAAACTCTTTTTCCTTATTTTTCCAGTATATAATTAAAATAAAAAGCAGCATCAAAATAGAAACTGCTAATATCGCACCAAGACTGGTAATATCATAAAATGCAATCCCTGCCGCAAATCCGATTGCACATACAGCCATGGGTCTTCTTACATTATACTTCACTTAATAATAATGCCTGCAAAGCTTTGTCACTGTGATACCGACTTTTTAAATAAACCTCGGCCAACCTTCTTCACACCTTCCATCTCTTGAAGAATTTTCTCTATGTAAAGATCCATGTCAGCATAGTTAAGATTGAATCCCTTCTTTTTGAGATATTTCATAATAGTCAAAAGTCTGATTGGATAATCGCCCGGAGTCTTGAAATATGGATGTTTTTCAAGGGCTGCCACGATTTCCTCTTGATTTGGCATAATCGGACTTCCCTCGTCATACACTTCAATTTTGTCTTCAAGATTCTTTATAATAAAATCAATTCCGTCAGTATCCTTCGTATATGTCCTGAACAATTGTCTCATTTCCATAAAAAAGTTCAGTTCTTCTCTTATATTTTCCTCGGCAACAGGTACCTTTATCACAATCTCCTGCTCCGATAAATATGTATCCTCCTTCACAGCTTTCCTCCTTTTTATATTTTACATAATTTTCCAATTTTGTCATCAAAAAATCTATTTTGTAACATAAATTTCATCTATTTTAGACTGCTTCCCAATTGCGTGCTGCCATCCACTC
>CAVJDC010000143.1:0-4104 GCA_963648085.1 Anaerovoracaceae bacterium | reverse complement strand
GTGGTATATAATGTAGGTTGGTTTTATATAATGAGTTGTTTAGGATATAATTATCGAAAAATAAGTTTTACTGATTAACATCTTATTATATATCAAATTGATTACCGCTCGTGGAGCGTTTTTAATAAAAGTTGATAATTCACATATCTTCAATGCTTTAGGCGTTTGCTGTTCGAACTTTTTGGAAAAAAGCCGCCATTTCCCTAACGGCATTAAATGAAAACAGGCAGTATAGGTTGAAAGCTCAAAATTATTATGAAACCTTGCAGCACAGGCCAAAAGTTTTAAAGAAGGACATGCAGCATAGAGAAAAAGCTTGCTGTTTTGCTAGAAGTCTTGAAGGTATTGTGGGATTCAGCGAATGAGGGTTCTATAGTAAATTATTTTTAGATACTATTCTGGATTTCCTGAAAATTTTAGACGGAAAAACGCGATACGCAACGTGTAAAATCTTGAAAACCGTGCATAATCGCAGATGTCTGGAGTAGTAGGAGAATTTTGGAAAGGAGCAGAAAATTCAATGAGAAAGACAATTAGAAAATTTACTTCTATTTTGGTCTCGTTGTGTATGGTTATTTCGATGGTGCCTCTTATGTCACTTCCGACATATGCGATTTCTGACGCCTCGGCGAGCGCAGCTGACGGAGCCGATACGGACGATGCCGCACTGACTGCCACAGGTGCGACCAAGGAAGAAGCTAAAGCCAATCTCGATGCAAAAATCGCAGCTTTAGAGGAAGAAGAAGGGGAAGAAGAGGACTCTACAGCAAGCTTATCTGAGCTATATTTGGGAGATGGTACTGAGTTTCAGGTCAAGGTTTGGTATAATGACGAAGAAGAACCTATCGTTGTTGATACTTGGACATGGGACGCATCAAATCGTACGTATGTGCCTACAGTAAATGATGCATCTAGTTACATTTACTCATATTATAATGGCTCAGGTCAGCTGCTTATGCACAGCTACGGCTGCACAGAAAGTAATAAGTCCTCTGGCAGTGCCCGCCCATATTATCAGGTACTCACTGGTTATGTGGATGTTCCTGGACTTATGCAAGTATATGGGATAAATACAAGCGATGTTACGGGTGTTTTCGTTGGACAAACTTATAATGATGACAGTAAAAATTTCGTTGATTCCTTAGAAGGATATAACTATTTCAATCCGTACTATGATTACGAAGTTTATCTTTATGTACACGATATGACATCTTCTTACGAAAACGTTTACAATGATGGTATCCTCTGGGAGAACCCATCACTCATGTATGTATTTGCTGCAAGCAATGAAAAAGTAAGAGACGTTGATTTTTCATCGTATTCGGGTGACGCATTTAATAGTTATATGTATGATATTGTAAATAATGACACGGCAGTGGAGGATCACAACCTTTTGTTATCTGGTCGAAACCCAAATGGCGAATATGGTCATTCTAGCTGGAGTGATGAAGATGAAAGATCACTGACGTTTGTTGTGAATCAGGAAAATCCAAATCCAGGCTGCCGGCACGCAAACACTACAGGCGGCGTAGTGACTTCAAACAACAACGGTACACATAGCATTACTGCAGAGGTGTGCAGCGACTGTGGGGAGACTGTTGCACCTGCAGAATCAGCAGTGTCATGTACATACGGTTCATGGAATGCAAGCACAGGCACACGCACATGTACAGTTTGCGGATATACCGAGACATGCTCACACAGCAAAACAACAGGCGGTGTGACTATTTCAAACAATGACGGGACACATTATACTACAGCAAAGATATGCTCGACATGTGGAAAGACTGTAGCTGCAGCAACATCAGCGGTTTCATGTACATATGGAACCTCAGCCTCAAAGAAAAACACATGTACTGCCTGCGGATATATAAAGGCGGAGGCAGCAAATGAAGTCGATTTCAGCTGGTATACTTCAAATACTTCGGCAACTACATTTAACATAAGCAGTGCAGCTGGATGGAGAGCTCTGGCATGGCTTACAAGTGGTGTCTACAGTGCGTCTACATTAGCGTCTGCAGGGTATGTCCTTAAGAGCGGAACTACAGCTCCAGCAGATGGTACATGCGATCAGTTCTCAGGAGATACTATTAATCTGACTGCAGACATCAACTTAAACAATAGCTCCAGTCTGATGACAATGCCTGTAAGTGGTGACTATTACATCAACGACGACAAAACTCTCAGCGGACCGTGGGGAAATAGCACTTCTTATGACCACCGCTTCAAGGGAAGCGTAAATGGTAATGGTCATACTATCACTGGCATCTATATGGCATACCAAAATGGTTCAAGAGCGGTGACAAACAGAGTTCGTGCAGGTCTTTTCGGATGGCTTGGCGGTGGAACGTCATCAACGAGCAAGCAGGTCATCCAGGGTATACGAGTAAAGGGAACTATAACATCAACAGCTACAGATACGGCTCTAGGCGGCATAGTAGGATGTGCGAAAAATGTTAGTAATCTTGTGATAAAAGACTGTATAAATGAAGTCAATCTTACTGGCGCTGCCACAGTAGGCTCTTATACTGGAGGGCTTGGTGGTATCGCAGGTATACTTAATAACAACAGTAATGAAATTCAGAACTGTTTGAATTTAGGTAAGATTTCTGGTACAGGAACTGCAGCGAAGTCTTACGGTTTGGGTGGTCTTGTTGGAAGTCCGGAATCCACCACTATAATAAAGAACAGTCTCAATATGGGTACTGTAACTACTGCTCATTCTACTTACAAACCAGCAGATATCATGGGTTATACACCTGGTACGATGACAAATTGTTATTATAGCGGGACATATGCAGCTGTAAAAAGTGGAACGACAGTAGTTACTACAGGTGCCACAAAGACAAGTACCCTAAGCAACACTACAACTGCTCTTGAGGCAGCATTAAATACAAATAATGCAGACGCTTGGACTTATGACAGCTCTGTATATACAAATTGTCCTGTACCTACGCCATTTGCCTCATCCTGTCAGCATACAAGCACTACGGGCGGCGCAGTGACATCAAAGAATAATGGAACACATTATACTACTGCTGTAGTATGCAGCGACTGTGGTGAGACCATAACACCTGCGACATCGGCGGTGTCATGTACATATGGTTCATGGGACGCAAGTACAGGTAAGCGCACATGTACAGCCTGCGGATATGCTCAGACATGCTCACATGCTTCGACGACAGGCGGAGTAGTGACGTCGAACAATAATGGAACACATTATACTACAGCAAAGATATGCTCGACATGCGGAAAGACTGTGACATCAGCAACATCAGCAACATCATGTACATATGGTTCATGGGATGCAAGTACAGGTAAGCGCACATGTACAGCCTGCGGTTATGTTAATACATGTACACATGCGACACAGACAGGTGGTGGCGCAACAAGCACAGGCAGCGATACTCACAATATTGTAGCAAAGGTCTGCTCAACATGTGGAAAGACGACTGCAGCAGCACAGACTGGCATATCTTGTACGTTCAACTCAAATCACAAGTGTACTGTATGTAATGGAGAAGAGAGACATCTGAATGTATATAGTGCGAGCGACACTTCAACAGTGGCAAGCAAACTGTATTATTCAGATCTTCAGGAAGCAGTGGATGCAGCAGCAACCACAACAAAGACTTTCAATTCAACTTCGGTTACAGCAAAATTTGTCAAGATCTCTGATTTGATAAGTGGGGCAACATGCTATTATAAGGTATCTACAGCGGCAGCTTCGCCTGCATCAAACTATCAGATTCCTGTAAATGAGGCATATATTTATAATGCAGATACTTCAGGCGGATACACATGGAGATCTGCGTGGAATGGCTCAAGGGGTTATTACTGGACAACGGGTATCCAGTCTATCATCATGGGTACTGCACATACATCAGCCGCAGACGCAGCAGTAGCAGCTACATGTACTGATACTGGCCTGACAGCTGGCGCGCATTGTTCTGTCTGCGGTACAGTTCTGACAAATCAGACTGTTACTCAGCCTCTCGGACATGACTATACCTACTCATACAGCTGGGCATCAGACGGCTCATCGTGTACGGCAACAGCTACATGCTCACGTGATTCAAGCCATGTTGTCACTGCGACAGGCAC
>CAVJDC010000142.1:0-4119 GCA_963648085.1 Anaerovoracaceae bacterium | reverse complement strand
ACAAGGTGCTGAATTTCGAGGGCGAGACGGGTCCTTATGTTCAATATACTCATGCAAGGGCTGCAAGTGTTCTTAGGAAGGCTCCTGAGCTTTCTCAAAAGCTGATCTCAGGCGAGATAAAAGCTGACATGAGCTATGTGACAGGAGACACTGCATATGAGCTTATAAAGCTTATTTACAGATTCCCTGAAGTAGTTGCGGAAGCTGGCGAAAAATATGAACCTTCTATAATTACACGTCATATCATCGATATAGCACAATATTTTAATAAATTCTATCATGACGAGCACATTCTCGTTGATGATGAAAATGAAAAGCTTGCAAAGCTCGCAATAGTATATGCCGCAAAGCAGACTATAGCGAATGGTCTGGCACTTCTCGGCGTAGCTGCACCTGAAAAGATGTAAGGTGGGAGATTAGAAACTGGAAATTTACAACCAAAAACTGGAAATCTGAAGTTTGAGGCAAGAAGCTGGAAATCAGAAACCGAGAGCAAGAAGCTGGAAGTCAGAGACTAGAAAGCTGGAGACTTGAAGCTGGTAGCCAGAAAACAGGAGCTAGAAGCACGAGACCAGGGGCTGGAAGCCCGAAGTCAGAGACTAGAAAGCTGGAGATTTGAAGCTGGTAGCCAGAGACCAGGAACTAGAAGCACGAGACCAGGGGCTGGAAGCTAGAAGCAATACACAATAGGGGATGAGTTCGGCAGAGAGCAATTTGCAACAAAAAATGTGAGTGAGAAAATACAAGGAGATTATCAAATGAGATACGAGGGAGATATTTACAGACCTCCAAGTGAGGCGTACAGTTATATATTGCAGATCACGATAGGATGTGCACACAATAAATGCACATTTTGCGGCTCGTTTAAAGAAAAGAAATTCAGAATCCGTAAGATTGAAGAGGTCTATGAAGATCTTGAGATGGCACGTAAATATTACAGGTATGTTGAAAAGGTTTTCCTTGCTGACGGAGATGCTCTTGTTCTGAAAAATTCATATCTTATGGATGTATTGAATAAGATAAAGGAACTTTTTCCTGAATGCAAGAGAGTTGGAATCTACGGCAGAGCTCATGATATTCTAAGAAAGACAGACGAGGAGCTGATAGAGCTTCGCGACAATGGCATGGGTATTATTTATATGGGCGTTGAGTCAGGCAATCCTGAGATCTTAAAGAGAATAAATAAAGGTGAGACTAGGGAGGAGCTTATCGCTGCGGTGAGAAAGGCTGAAGCTCTCGATATCGAGACATCTCTGACATTTCTATCAGGAATTGGAGGAAGAGATATGTGGCGAGAGAATGCAATCGACACAGGCACTATTATCTCAGAAATGGAGCCTACTTATGCTAGCTTCCTGACACTCATGGTAGTTCCCGGGACGCCGCTTTATGATGATTATAAGGCTGGCAAATTTGAGCTTCTAAAGCCCGATGAAGTCCTAAAGGAAGCTGAGCTTATGCTCGAAAACATAAATGTCAAAAAGACATGTGTCTTTAGAAGCAATCATGCGTCAAATTATGTTTCACTTAAGGGAGATTTGCCAGCGGACAAGGAAAGGATGCTTAGTCAGCTGAGGGTTGCTCAAAATCACAGTGAAATGTGGAAGGATGAGCGCTTTAGGATGCTTTAGTTGTGTAAAATTCTTATATTATCCAGTAGTGGCGCAAAGCCAGCTGTGCAATCCAGTAGTGGCGCAAAGCCAGCTGTGCAATCCAGTAGTGGCGCAAAGCCAGCTGTGCAATCCAGTAGTGGCGCAAAGCCAGCTGTGCAATCCAGTAGTGGCGCAAAGCCAGCTGTGCAATCCAGTAGTGGCGCAAAGCCAGCTGTGCAATCCAGTAGTGACACAAAGCCAGCTGTGCAATCCAGTAGTGGCACAAAGCCAGCTGCGGGAAGAGATTAAAATCTTTCGATCAGCTGTAAGAGAAATTAAACTGCTGGTATGCGGCTTGCGAAGAGCTTGAATTGACGGGCAGAGGGAAAGGAAAATTTGAAATGAAGAGCAGAATAGACAAATATTTCAAAAAATATCTTGATGATTTTGTATTTCTTGAACTGATGCCCGAATATGTCAAGAGAGAGCGTCTTGATTTTATGAGAAGGGTTCCAATGCCTGTAAAAAGAGATCAACTTAAGGAACTTAGTGAAGAGGGGCGCATAGACTTCAAGTATTTTATTGATGGTATGATAGACATTCTCGGATTAGATCCGGAGTTTAAATATAGGACGCAATATATCACATTTCTTCGCTATATAGACAAGAATATCGTGAAGGCAGCTGCAAGTTCTGCGATAAAAGAAGCTTTAGACGGAAAGCTCGTTCATGCTGCCATTATCCTTAGAGGGGCTCTGGCAATCAGTCCATATGATCCTGATGCACTATACAATTATATGCTTGTATGCAGAAATCTGTATGTCACATTTGATGATAGGCAAAAGGTTGCAGACTTCAAAGCAGAAGTGTTCGAGGTGCTCGAACTTTTGAAGGAAGTCAAGCCTGATTTTTCGATGACGTATTATTATCTTGGATATGCGCATGTAAATGCGGGAAGATATGCAGAAGCTGAGAAGGCGTGGCAGAAATTTACGCTTCTTAGTGAACCATGTGATGAGCTAAATGAGATAAGAGAGCGTCTGAGTGATCTTAAGATTCCTGTACATATCGAAGAGGGATATCAGAATATTATAGGCGGAAATTACGAAAAAGGGCTTGAGATTCTCAATCAATATAAAGATAATGCAGCACTTCAGAGCTGGTGGCCGCTGAATTATTACCTAGGCGTTGCACATAGCAGGATCGGCAAGCTTAGCGCAGCAATAGAGTATTTTAAAAAAGCGCTTAAAGAAGCTCCATCTAGCATAGAAATATTGCAGGAAATGACTGCTGCATATAACGCTTCAGGCGATGAAGTAAATGCTGAAAAATACCGCAGAAAGATTGAAATGGTAAAGAAAAACCATGAAAAGGACAAGAATGCATGGGATTAAGGCATCGTAGCTGTCTTGAAGGTGCATGGGATAAAAGCATTGCGAATTGGCTTGAAGATGCATGGAAAATGATGGAAACAAAAAAATGCTAAAAATCAATAAAATTTGTGAAAGAAGGTATTGACGCAAGCCGTCAAAGAGGCTATAATAAACAAGTCGCAAGGGAGTCGAAAGCTCATTGTGTGACATATGGTATTCCAAGGTAGCTCAATGGTGGAGCACTCGGCTGTTAACCGATAGGCTGTGGGTTCGAGTCCCACCCTTGGAGCCAATTTTGCCGGGGTGGCGGAATTGGCAGACGCACGGGACTTAAAATCCCGCGATCCTTATCGATCGTACCGGTTCGACCCCGGTCCCCGGCACCAATTTATATTGTTGACACATCGGATGTTTTTTTATGCATCCTATTTTTTTTGCATTTACAATTTTATTGCATTCACAATTTTATAGACATCGCGGGGTGGAGCAGCTGGAAGCTCGTCGGGCTCATAACCCGAAGGTCATAGGTTCGAATCCTATCCCCGCAACCATATCGACGATTGAAATAGGATTTAAGACTGTTTCAATCGTCATTTTCTTTATGCCGATGTGCTGAGGCATCAGCTGTTTCGCTTCTGCCATACTGCTTGTACTCGGCTTTCTTACAGCTTGATATCAGATTTCAGCCTCGGACAGGTAACGTTTCAGCAAAAAAGCACAGAAGTAAGGGAAAGTATAGATATCATCACTGTATCCGATATTTCCGCCGGTGAACTTAATGCCACAATGAACATCCGTATACTTCTCGCTGCCGATCAGAGTTCTCATAGATTTGGCCGTCCCGTTTTTTGCCTTTACCTCAACAGGAATAAGGAAGCTTGCCGTTCTGACGAAGAATTCCTGCTCCAGCATATCTTCCAAAAAGCTGTCGTCATAGCCTTTTGCCCACAGGAATTCCTCAAAAGCGAGTGCTGCAGAGCCTGTTTGCATTTCCGAAAAAAGTACTGTCAAGCGTTTTCGAAAAAAGTACTTGACAAAAGGCTTAAAATCAATTAAAATATCATTGCTGTCAGAAAAATGACTGCGACAAGAAAATGACATTCCAAGGTAGCTCAATGGTGGAGCACTCGGCTGTTAACCGATAGGCTGTGGGT
>CAVJDC010000141.1:0-4121 GCA_963648085.1 Anaerovoracaceae bacterium | reverse complement strand
GGTCATATGTTTCCATTGCGTGCAAAAGATGGCGGAGTACTTGTTCGTGATGGTCATACAGAGGCAACTGTGGATCTGACAAAGCTTGCAGGTCTTAAGCCATGCGGACTTTGCTGTGAGATCATGCGTGAGGATGGAACTATGATGCGCACCACTGAGCTGCTGCAGTTTGCAGAAAAACATGATCTGACTGTTATTACAATTGCAGATATCATTGAGTATCGTCTAAAAAATGAGAGCTTGATTCGCCGCAAAGCAGATGCAAAACTGCCGACAAAATATGGCAATTTTCAGATTTATGGATATGAAAATGTCTTAAATGGAGATTATCATGTAGCACTTGTTATGGGTGATGTGGCAGACGGCGAGCCTGTGCTTTGCCGAGTACATTCTGAGTGTCTGACTGGTGATGTATTTGGTTCAAGTCGCTGTGACTGCGGCGAACAGCTAGATGCAGCCATGAAAGCAATTGCAAAGGAAGGCAGAGGTGTACTGCTATATCTGCGTCAGGAAGGGCGAGGCATTGGACTTATCAATAAATTAAAAGCATATGAGCTTCAGGAGCAGGGATATGATACAGTAGAGGCAAATATCAAGCTTGGCTTCCCGGCAGATATGCGTGAGTATGGAGTAGGAGCTCAGATTCTGCGGGATCTCGGAGCAAAACGTCTGCGTCTTTTGACAAACAATCCAACCAAAATTACAGGACTTGCAGGATATGGCATTACCATTGAGGAACGCGTGCCGATCCAGGTTAAAGCACAGAAATTCAACTATTTTTACCTGAAAACAAAGCAGGAAAAAATGGACCATATGACAAATTATCAATAATAAATGACAAACTATCAATAATGAATGATAAATTATCAATAATAATGACAAATTTCTATAAAATGAAACAGCTTGAAAAGCAGCTTTTGCCTGTAAAATCAGTGCAAAGCGGAGCTTATTATATATTGTAGTAGGAGGAAAAAATGAGAGTTTTAGAAGGAAATGTAGTAGCAGAGGGTATTAAAATTGGTATTGTGGCAGCACGTTTTAATGAGTTTATCGTATCAAAGCTTGTTAGCGGTGCACAGGATGCTTGTGTGCGTCACGGCGTAAAGGATGAGGATATTGATCTGGCATGGGTTCCGGGTGCATTTGAGATTCCAATCGCTGCAAAGAAAATGGCAGCTTCTGGAAAATATGATGCTGTACTTTGCTTAGGTACTGTTATCAGAGGTTCCACAAGCCATTATGATTACGTATGTGCTGAGGTTAGCAAGGGGACCGCTATGGTTGGTCTTGAGACAGGCGTACCGACGCTATTTGGCATACTCACAACTGACAATATCGAGCAAGCCATCGAGCGTGCGGGTACAAAAGCAGGAAACAAGGGCTATGATGTAGCATGCTCCGCAATTGAAATGGTAAATCTGATGAAAAATATCTGATACTTCTATGTGTGGCGGGTTATATGGCGCTGAATTATATGTGTGAGGATAGTGGATTCTGTTTATTTAAAAATATTTTCGCAGTCTACTTGACTTAAAGTTAGGTTCAGGGTTTATAATCAGTGTAGCGCATTAGCAGATGAGCTTCAAGATTGCGGTGTGCCTGTCAAGCTTGCGAGTTAGTTCGATATTGAGAAAGTGGCGGATGCAGCGTCGTGAAGAACAGATTTGAGACTGCTGGCGGAAAGGTCTGTTATATAGCTGAGAAGCTTGAGTGCGTGTACCAGATTGAAATCTAAAAATCCATACAATTTGTATATTTGAGAGGAGATGTGCATATTATGGCAGTAAAACAAACAGCAGGCAGAGAATCATTGGGGCAGTTTGCTCCGAAATTCGCACAGTTAAATGATGATGTGCTCTTTGGCGAGGTTTGGAGCAGAGAGGACAAGCTTTCACTTCGTGATCGCTCACTCGTAACTGTGACTTCATTGATGTCACAGGGGCTGACAGACGAGAGCTTCCGTTATCATCTGATATCTGCTAAAAATAATGGAATTACAAGAACAGAAATTGCCGAGATACTGACACATGCGGCTTTTTATGCAGGCTGGCCGAAGGCATGGGCTGCATTTCGCATGGCAAAAGAGGTCTGGTCAGAAGAAAATGTGTCTGACGCCAGGGCAGAGCACGAAAATGAGATGGTTTTTCCTATCGGCGCACCAAATGATGCTTATGCGAAATATTTTATCGGTCAGAGCTATCTTGCACCAGTGTCCACCGAACAACTGGGTATTTTCAATGTGACATTTGAACCGGGATGCCGCAACAACTGGCATGTTCATCATGCAAAAAGCGGCGGTGGCCAGATACTCATCTGCGTTGCAGGTACAGGCTTCTATCAGGAGTGGGGGAAGAGTGCACGCGAGCTTCATCCGGGCGACGTAGTGAATATTCCTGCTGGCGTGAAGCATTGGCATGGAGCAGCACCTGACAGCTGGTTCTCTCATCTTGCTATGGATGTGCCAGGTGAGGACAGCTCAAATGAATGGCTAGAGGCAGTGGACGATGCGGCTTACCTAGAAGCAACTGCAAAGTAGCAAAGCAGAAAAGCAAGCGGCGGAAAGCAGCGGAATGCTGAAGAAACAGTAGATAAACAAGCGGCGGATACCTTCCATATGGAGGGTATCCGCCGCAATTTTGTAGTGCTATTTGTAGGATTTATATATAATTTTATGCATAAATCTTATGTCCAAACAAATAAAACAAATTAAAATATAAAAATAAATAATAAAAATATACCAATAAATTTTGTCTATAAATCAATTCATGAATTTTATATTTACATTCTATCCGACAAACGTATATGTCAAATCCATCTGGCAGGTGCCCCACTTCCTATGTGATCGACTTTAGCTTCTGGCTCATGTCCGCCACATATTGCTGGAAGTTATATACAGGCGGAGACAGCCAGCGGTTCTTGTTTGTGATCATGTAGAATTTTCGTTCCCATTCCGGATATGTAATCTGAAGAATCTTCACATCCAGCTTGTGAAGCATGCTCATATACGGTACAATCGCAATTCCAAATCCAGCGGATACCATGCCTGCGACTACCTGATCCTCGTCAATTTCATAGACGACATTTGGCGAAGCATCAATCTTTTCATACAATCTGTCAATCACATCGCGCATACCAGACTGTTTCCTGAAGTGGATATAAGGATAATCCAACGTGTCTCGGAGGTCCACACTATATCTGTCTGCGAGAGGATGATTATCTGGTACGATCATTACCAGATCCTGTTTTGCGACAGGTGTGAGGTCGAAGGAATTGCTCTGTTTTGGCGGCGTGGCGAAGACGATATCATAATCTCCGTTGTATAGCCCAGATACTAGCTTTTGTGATACATTTGATTCAATTGTGAATACATAATCCTGCTTTGGATTTGCCTTTTGAAATTCCACAATCATTTTTGGAATAAATTTTACCCCAAGCACCCGAAGAATGCCCAAACGAACGACACCACTGCCCTTAGCAGCAAGCTTTAGTGTCTCAATGCCAGAGTCCAGCGTGCCTAGAGATTCTTGCACACATTTATAAAATTGTCTGCCAAGCTCTGTAAGGCGAATATTGCGTCCTTCTCTTTCGAATAGACGAATTCCAAGCTCCTTTTCTAATTGGATAATGGCATTTGAAAGACTCGGCTGCGTGATGCACAGCTTCTCAGCCGCACGAGTATAATGCTTTTCTTCCGCCAGCATAATGAAATAGCGAAGATGAAATAGATTCATATAAAACTCCTTGTACAACCCTTTATATCGATAAGCTTTCCTTAAACCATGACACATCTTAACATAAATTTTCGAAAAATTCTATTTAATAGAAAAAATCTATTCAATAGACAAAATCTATTCCAATATTTAATTCTTCAATTTGTTAAATGCATAACGATATGATAATTTGTTTACTGGCAGGAGAACACGGCATATGTGATTTCCTGTAGAACTAAAATTACATTGATTTGGCCAAATCAGATGTTTAAGCAAGTAACAATTTATTCTGATAGAATATGAGATCTCTATTCGAACAGCACGCAATACATAATATTAATTACAAAACAATAAACAACATACGTATAATGCGACATGCAGCACGAGAACAAGGCAGCATGCAGCATGAGC
>CAVJDC010000140.1:0-4159 GCA_963648085.1 Anaerovoracaceae bacterium | reverse complement strand
GTACACCATTCTTTATATGCACACAATTCTTTAATACGCAATTCTATTAAGTATGCTTTTTTGCCTCCGCCCCGACATAAATTTACTGGCACGACATGAATTTACTGGCACGACATGAATTTACTGGTATACCAAAAAAATTAACCAACGTTTCTGCACAAATTTGCTGACATGCTAACATATCTTGCGAAAAGACATTCCGACATATTTTAAAAAAAGACCTTGACCGAATCGAAAAATTGTAGTATCCTAAACAAGTCAATTGAGATGCACGCGTGGCGGAACTGGCAGACGCGCACGGTTCAGGTCCGTGTTGACTAACCTCAGTGGAAGTTCGAATCTTCTCGCGTGCACCACATAAGAAAAAAGGAATTGCAATTTTATATCAAAATTGCAATTCCTTTTTCTTTTTTATTATCTTACTTTTATTATCCTAATATTTCGTCCTTAAAGCACAGCAGAGCACTGACAACCTCTAGTTTCTGTATGTTTTTCGGATTTTTCATTTAGATTTTAATTCATCAAGCCTGGGAAAAAATATGCTTCTAATCTGTTCCTCGACAGGCCATGACTCATTCACTGTTCGTATCTGATTGTGTTCAATTTTTCCACCACTTCGCAAGCTGCTTCTATTTGGCGTCATTCGTTTCTTAGTGGTCTGACATACAGAACCTTCGAGGAATGCAGATGACACTGCCCAGCAAGGAAAGTGGCTATATTCCTTCTTACAAAAGAACAAAAAGAAAAAAATAGCACATATCGATGCAAAAAACAAAAGCTTGCACACCTGGTAATATCAAGGATTTGCAAGTCTTCTTTACTTTGCCAAGTGTCAAAGATATGATTATATCGTATGTTATATCGTATGTTTTTTCAGCGCTCTGATATGCTTTAAATTAAAGACTCGAAGTAAAAAGAAATAAAAAAGGAGGCTGCCAATAACTGACCTCCTCCCAAATTTTGATGTATTTGTTTTTTTATGATAAAGCTCGATTTAGCTATGCAAATCCTTTTTCTTCTATGAAGTCATACAAGGAGCGCTTGCCTACACGTTCCTTGTGAGCTCTTATCTGGAAAAGAATTATCGTGAGAATTGTGAAGACAGCTGCTATTACTGCAAGGATTATCATGCAATTTGTGTACGATTCGCCGCCTGCTATTGCACTTCTGAAAGCCTTAACCGTATAAGTGAATGGTACGAACTTATTGAGTGCCTGTGCGAGAGCTCCCGATATTTCAACTGGATATGTTCCTGCAGAGCCAGCGAGCTGAAGTACCATGAATACAAGCATTATAAAGCTTCCAACCTTTCCCATGAGAACGTTGAAGTAGTACATTATTGACATAAATGCCACACTTGCAAGACACGCTATACCAATCGTTGCCTTGAACTGAACAGGATCAAATCCGAGTGCAAGCTTCATTATTACTATAAGAAGCACGCCCTGGAGAATCGCCATTGGGTAAAGAACTGTCGCTTTGCTTGCCCACCATGCGAGACCGCTCTTGAGCTTATCATGTTTGGTGAGTGGGTACATCAGACAGAATGCAAGGCATGCTACCCAAAGACCTACTGAAAACATATATGCTGCCATCGCATGTCCATTGTTGCTGACTTCTGTGAGCTTTGTTTCTTCAAGATCTACAGGATTCCCGAACATATCGGAATTTTTTTCACCGAGATTTGTCTCTGAAATCTCATCAGCTCCATCCTGAAGTGAATCACGAAGAGTGAGTGTTCCTTCAGACAATACCTCGAGTCCTTCTTTAAGATCCACTGCTCCATTGCCAAGCTTTACCGCACCATTTACCAGTTCTGAAGCTCCGCTGTCTAGCGCAGCTGCACCACTGTCTATTTTTGCCATTCCATCAGAAAGAGTCTTATTGTTTGATACGAGAGCTGATGTTCCTTCTGCAAGTGTCGACGCACCTTCACTAAGTGTTGAGCTGCCTTTTGCAACCTTACCCGTGCCATCTGCAAGCGATGATGCTCCTGAAGACAATTTTGAAATACCGTCAGATAATGCTGGAACTGATGATTGCAGACTTGAAGCTCCTGATGCAAGTGATGATGCTCCTGATGAAGCACTACTTACACCAGCTGTGTACTGACTTATGCCATCACTGAGAGATGAAGCTCCTGACGCAAGTGTCGACAGGCTAGAGCTTAGTGAGCTTACTCCTGAATCCACTGCACCATACTGTGATGACAGTGAACTTAGTGCTGATGCCAGTGCCTGTACATCTGCTCCAGTGAGTGTCTCTTGTGATGCAAGAGATGCTGCAAGACCTGCAGCCTGGCTTATTCCTCCGGCAACCTGTCCAGAAGATGATGCCAGCGTAGCTGCTCCCTGTGAAGCCTGTTCAAGTCCTGATTCAAGCGAAGAAGCCCCTGATGTAAGTGTTTCATTTTGCGATTCAAGCTCTGAAAGACCAGCCTTAAGGCTTGATGCTCCGCCTGCAACGCTGCTCACTCCATTTGAAAGTGCAGGTACCTTTGACGAAAGGCTGCTAAGACCTGCAGAAACTGAGGAGGCTCCGTCTGACGCTGATGATGCACCTGAAGAAAGTTCAGAAGCACCGCTGCTAAGAGACTTAGCACCTTCATTGATCGTCTCTGTAGCATCCAGATAGTCATTAAGACCTGCGGAAAGCTGAGATGTACCAGATTTCAAAGAAGATGTACCTTCTTTCAGGCTCTTTGCTCCGCTAACAAGCTGCGTAACTCCGCTGCTAAGCTGCGAGGCTCCATCGGCTGCCTCATTTGCACCATTATATAATTCATCAGACCCGTCAGCAGCCTCCTGCAGGCTGTCGCCAACATCTGAAATAGTTCCAAATACACTTTCCGCATAAGTAGTCGTTATCTTCTCCTGAAGAGATGTCTCCATCTTATTCATTGCGGACTCTGACAGCTTCATTGCAACATAATTTGTCGCTGGATTTGTCTCGTATACAAGCTTCATGGCTTGAGGTTCCGCATCAGTAAGTGTCGAAGCACAATACGAGAAGTTCTCAGGAATCGTTATTACTAAATAATAATCGCCATTCTTAAGTCCCTGCTCTGCCTCGCCTCTGCTGACATAATGAAAATCCATCGATTTGTCTTCTTTGAGATTCTCTACAAGATCGTCTCCCACTGTAAGCAACGTATCGTTGAATGACACTGCCTCATCTTCATTTACGACAGCCACTGGCAGCTTGTCAAGCTCCCCATAAGGATCCCACATCGAAGCAAGAAACAGCCCCGCATAGATCACTGGTATCAAAATAATGACGCACAGCACTATCATGAGAAGCGGATTTTCTCTAAGTCTTTTCCACTCATTTTTTATCATAAAATAACGCCTCCTATTATAATCAAGCATTGCTTGCACATTACTAACTAGTGCGCATGCTTGCATATGAAACAAATGTAATATATACTTGCAGTTTTTAAACACTTGTGTAATAATATACATATGTTACATAAAGTTTTTCGTAATGACAATGGTCAGTATTTTCCACAGATGAGGTTTTTTATACATATATTTCTGGAGATGTGTATTTTTTCAAAGCTTCACAAAAACTTCATATTTTGAGTCATTTTGTAACATACAGAAATCATATTTCATAATTCGGCAAAACACGTGCTGCGATTTTGACTAAATGCGTGCTGCGGGTTTTCATGCTGCGATCCACGATTCGCCAAAGCTTAATCTGCGATTTTGACTAAATGCGTGCTGCGGGTTTTCCAAGCTGCGATCCACGATTCACCAAAGTTTAATCTGCGATTTTGATGAATGCGTGCTGCGGTTCAAAAAATGATTTCAGTATAATAATGTGTAAAAAATTTAATTTGTAAAATTGTGCAGGAAAAAAATCATATTGTGAATTATTCGCAAGCACGATTTATACATACGAAAAGCTTTTTATGAAAAGAGGCGATTTATAATGATCAAAAGCAAAATTGCAAATGAAAATGATGCGCGGAAAAATAATAGACAGCATGCCCCACAAGCGCACAGTGGAAATGCTGATGCTAGCTATAGCATCAAATACTCTGGCAGTGCTAATGCTGGCGGCACTGGCACTGGCGGTGGTGCTAAGGCTGCGGGCGGTGGTGCTAAGGCTGCGGGCGGTGACGCTAAGGCTGCGGGCGGTGACGCTAAGGCTGCGG
>CAVJDC010000139.1:0-4236 GCA_963648085.1 Anaerovoracaceae bacterium | reverse complement strand
CAGACATGCTGTGATTGTACAGATGTTTCGAAACAAATGTGTTATAATTAAAAATATAAGTGAGACACGGGATAAATTCATACATGTGAAGCCAAGGTCGTGATACATGTAGGTTTGCAGGTTTGTGGCGATACTGATATGAAATGGCGCATTTGTGCCATTTGAAATGCTATATTCGTGAATTGTAAAATTTCAATATTTGAAAATGAGGTTCTAAATCAATTTAGGTTGATTTATATACATAATGCGTATAGAAAGGAAGATGAATGATGGAAAAAAATATTTATGCAAAGGTGCTTGAAGCTATTGCAGATGGTGAAAGTGTAGCGATAAATACTTCAATTAGAGGCGAGAGTGGAAAGATTAGCGAGGGGCTGTCTAGAGAACTTGTGGTCATGCAGGATGCAGCTGCTGAAGGCCTTGCAGTTCTCAAGCCGACAGCAGTGAAAAATGGCGATGACTTTGATATCAGCGAGCCTATGCTTCCGAAGGAAAGGCTCATTATCCTAGGTGGCGGTCATATTGCACTTCCTGTATGTGAGTTTGGTGCAAAGTGCGGATTTGAGGCTTATGTCGTTGATGATAGACCTGCATTTGCAAATGCACCAAGATTCCCATGGGCTGCAGGTGTTTTGTGCGAGTCATTTGGCTCTGCTATTGAAAAGCTGCGCATTACGCCTTATGACTTCGTTGTTATTATTACGAGAGGTCACAGACACGACGCTGACTGTCTCAGACATATACTGCCAGGAAAACAGCCTGCATACCTTGGTATGATCGGCTCAAAGAGAAGAGTAAAGGGACTTCTTGAGATGCTTGTAGAAGAAGGTTATAGCAAGGAAAATATCGAGAGAATCGCAACTCCTATAGGTCTTTCTATCGGTGCAGTCACACCTGAAGAGATAGCAGTTTCCATACTGTCAGAGATTATCGCATACAAGAGACTTCCAGAGAAGAATACTTCACATTCAAGATATGTAAACGCTTCCGATCTTGATCTTGAGATGATAGAGTATCTTGCAGAAAATCATGAGCCAAAGGCTGTAGTTACAGTTATTCAGACTAAGGGCTCGACTCCAAGAGGTGCAGGTGCAAAGATGGCTGTTAGTCCGCGGGGACAGGTTACCGGCAGTATCGGCGGCGGCTGCAGTGAGGGTGCGGTTATCCGCGATGCTATCGACATTATCGGAACAGGTGAGTATAAGACTGTATTTATCGATATGACGGGTGAGGTTGCTGAGTCTGACGGAATGGTCTGCGGTGGGATCATGTATGCACTCATCGAGGACGGAAGCGAAGAGTAATATTGTAGGCTAAATATGCTGCGATATTGCGTACGAAATGTTGGAAAATGTAAGAAATGCGGACGCTTGACGTGATGCGATATTGCGTATGAAAATGCCTGAAAATGAGAATAGTATTAAAAATGGGAGCGAAAGAAATCAATGAGAGAGTTTATATACGCAGATAATGCCGGCACTACGAGACTGTCGGATACTGCTTTTGAGGCTATGCTGCCTTATCTAAAGGAACATTATGGCAATGCATCGACGCTTTACAGCATAGGTCGCGATGCACATAAGGCTATCGAGACGGCAAGAAAAACTATAGCTCAGCAGATAAATGCTGGGACGCTAGATATATATTTTACTTCGTGCGGTACGGAGGCGGACAACTGGGCTCTCAAGGGGATTGCCAGAAAATTGAAGCATGAAGGCAAGATGCATATTATTACAAGTGTCATAGAACATCATGCAATCCTTCATTCAGCAAAATCACTAGAAGAAGACGGCTTTGAGGTCACATATCTTCCTGTGAATGCGAAAGGCCTCGTGAGTGTTGACGATGTCAGAAATGCTATCAGACCTGAGACTGCTCTTGTCTCAATCATGTATGCAAACAACGAAATAGGCACTATTCAGCCGATTGCTGAGATTGGTGAGGTGTGCCGCAAAGCAGGTGTCCTTTTTCACACTGATGCTGTGCAGGCAGCAGGTACGCTTCGAATCGACGTGAAGGAACAGAATATAGATATGCTTTCTGTATCAGCGCATAAGTTTAACGGACCGAAGGGTATAGGATTTCTTTATTGCAGAAGAGGACTTTATCCAGACAATCTTCTTGACGGGGGAGCGCAGGAAAGGGGTCACCGTTCTGGTACGGAAAATGTAGCTTCTATCGTTGGTATGGCTGCTGCTCTCAAGGAAGCATATGATACTCTTGATGAAAAGAATGCAAGGATTTCGGCTATCAGGGACAAGGTTCAGGAGGGTCTCATGAAGATTCCTGGTGCGTATCTGAACGGTGACACCGAGCACCGCCTGCCAGGGACTGTAAATGTGTCGTTTGACGGAATTGACGGCGAGTCCCTGCTGTTTGAGCTGGATCTGCAGGGTCTCGCCGCGTCGTCGGGCTCTGCATGTGCATCGGGTTCAGTAGATCCGAGCCATGTGCTCCTCGCACTAGGTGTGCCATACGAGCGGGCTCATGGCTCATTGAGAATTTCTGTCGGCAGATACAATACAATGGAAGAGGCCGACAGAATTATCGACATAGTTACGACGGCAGTCGAGCGTCTAAGGACAGGTGCATAGAAAATATCGAAAGCGTGACGGAAAGTCCAGAAAGAAATGAAGTCAGAGATGAGATTAAAAATAAGTTCTGAAAATAGATTTTGCGAGAGCTTTAAAAAGCCCCTTTTATCAATAGTGACAGCTGCGACAATGACAATATTGATGATATTGTCATTGTGCGTGTCTTTAAGCGGATGTACATTTGATCCATCAGCATTCGGAAAAGGCTCAAAATCAAATTCCGACGAGGAATATGAAGGATCTGCACAACGCACTATATATGCTATGGATACGGTTATGTCGCTGACAGTATATCATGATGACGAAGAGAAAGCAGAGGCCGCCCTAGATGATGCACAAGCAGAAATTATGCGCCTAGACGCGCTTTTCGAAAGAATACCGACAGACTTATCAGAGAATGATGGCTCAAGCGATGGCGCCTCGAACGATGGTGACTCAAGCGATGGCGCCTCGAGCAATGATGGCTCTAGCGATGGCGACTCGAGCAATGATGGCTCTAGCAATGGCGACTCGAACGATGGTGACTCAAGCGATGGTGCCTTAGACAATAGCGACTCTGCTGGTGAAAATTCGAACAATGAGAATGCCAGTAGTGACGACATCCAAAATGCAGCATCAGATGTCTACAGGCTGAACAAAACCCGGCAGACCGAAGTATCGGCTGATACCGCAGCCGTACTCCGGACTGCCCTCGAAGTTGCTGCCGACACCGACGGAGCCTTCGACATCACAATCGCCCCAATCATGGACCTTTGGGGCTTCTACGGCCAAAACTACCGCGTGCCGGAGTCGGCCGAAATCCAAAAAACCTTGCAGCAGGTAAACTGGGAAAATGTCAAGGTTGAAATCACAGACGAAAATACAGACAAAAAAACAGCACGTGTCACACTGGGAGGTGACTCACAGATAGATCTGGGCGGCATAGCCAAAGGATATCTGTCAGACCGTATCGCAGACATTTTTCGTGACGATGACATTTCGTCAGCTATTATATCGCTTGGAGGCAATGTCTATGCCATAGGCAGCAAGACAGACGGCAGTGACTGGTCGGTAGCAGTACAAAATCCTGAAGATGATTCAGACTACATAGCAACAGTCAAAATATCAGACAAGGCAGCTATCACATCAGGTTCATACCAGCGTTATTTTGAAGAAGGTGGAAAAATATATCATCATATAATAGACCCTCATACAGGAAGACCTACAGAAAATGAATTGACTTCAGTGACGATAATATCTGATTCAGGCGTGCGTGCAGATGCACTTTCTACAGCTATGTTTGTAAAAGGCTTGGATGGAGCATCCGAATATTGGCGAGACCACAAGGATGAATTTGACGCTATATTTGTGACAACTGACGGAAAAGTGTACGTTACGAAAGGTATTGAAAAATCAGTTGAGACAGATGCCAAATGTTCGGTTATAGAATAAATAAAAATATAGAATAAGTTAAATCTAAAACATAAGGACAGGAGCAGCACAGAAAGTGCTGCTCCTGTCCTTATGTTGTTGTTCTTTAAAGCGCAGCAGAGCACTGACAAACTTGCTTAATATGTATAATCAGTGCAGCGCAGCTTGCATCGCCCTATCGAAAGAGCTTCATATAGACCCATCGAAGAGTCACATATTCATCTATCGAAGA
>CAVJDC010000138.1:0-4249 GCA_963648085.1 Anaerovoracaceae bacterium | reverse complement strand
AGCAATAATAATAGCAATAATGGCAGCAATAATAATAGCAATAATGGCAGCAATATAAAAAACAATATTGAAAGCAATATTAATAAAAAAAGAAAAAACGAGCTTCGCTCTTATTATAAAAAGCTTCGCTCATGTCTTGACAAGAATCAGATTGATCAGGTGAAAATGCAGCTTAATGACACTGCAAATATTTTAAAAAAGTTTGCTTCTTTCCACACTGAGCAGAGCATGAAAAAAAATCCTGCCAAGCTAGTACCGGATGAAAATGCTATAAATGTAATGTCTTACATGCCAATAAATAATGAATTTCCCGTAGATTTGATAAATGAATCTCTAATAAAATCGAAGGATTTTAATCTTATACTTCCTCTCACAACATCTGAATTTGATATAATTCCTTATCACGTAGATAATCTAGATGAACTGAAGCCTTCGAAGCTTGGAATTGCCGAGCCTGATGAGAAAAAAGCACCCCGTGCAGCTGCATCTGAGATAGATATTATCATAATTCCAGGTATATCCTTTGATATTAATGGAAACAGAATCGGCTTTGGCCGCGGCTGTTATGATAGATTTATCGCTGAAAATTATACAAGCGGCAAAAAGCCGCTGCTTGTAGGTGCTTGCTACAATTTTCAAATTCACAAGGATGGAATTCCTGCTGAAGAAAATGACATTTCGATGAATATTCTTTTTACAGAAAAAGGCATCATGCAGCTTTGATAGCGCTGTGCGAAGAATTACAAAGCAGCACTGATCAAGCTAGCTTGTCAGTGCTGCTTTTCTTTGAAGACTAGATCCATCTTATGCTGAATTATATCAGAATATTTCGATACTTAGAGCTTTCAGAATTTAAAAGCGGCCGCTGTCACCTGAGAAACCATCAGATCCAATGCTTGTACCACCACTGTCTTTCTCAATTCGTACACGTGTCTCTGTAGTATGAGTAAAAATATCTCTGCTGTGAGTGACATTGAACGTATCTGGAGCTACATACTCTCTTGCCTCTGCAGCAGCGACTGCAGACTTCATAGATGATTTCATGATCAATACAACTACAAGCCCGATAATGATTCCAGCAACTATAAATATAAGCTGCATAGTTCCTGGATCGCTAGTGATTCCTCCTGAGCCGTCGCTGTCTATCGGCTCTCCGTCAGCAGCTGCGGACAGACACATCTCAGAGCCATCAAGATAAGCCTCAAATCCGTCATACCATGAGTCATCGCCAAAGTAAGAAAGAAAATCATCTTCAACTAAAGACTTGGCATAATCCGTATATGCTTCATTTGCAAAATCTCCATATGCAATATAAGTCCAGCTCCTGTCATTCATACTCAATACTAAAAGTGTACCGTCCTTAGATTCGCCATATCCAAGGTCATATGTCGTATAAACATCCTTTGCAAATTGCATGATATCACCACTGCTTGAATATGATTCAAAATCGTCAACTGTGAGAATATATGTATTGCATTCGTAGGCAAGCGTAAGACTCTCTGCACGACTCGAAAGATTTCTTTCTTCATCATCAGAAAGAAGGTTCGCAAGATCAGTAACATATGTAAGCGTCCCCTCAATCCTTGTGCCGCTAAAATCATAAAGATATGCAGAATTTGTCGCTGCATGAACCATATCAGCCATAGATATAGCAAATGTCAGGACCATAAATATGCACAAGATAACAGCCGTCGTCTTTCTAATAATATTCTTTCTTCGATTTTCTGATTTTTTTCTATTTTTTTCCACTTTGATTCACCTCCGATATATGCTAAAACAACAGATTCATTCCTATCAAGGAAATAAGAGCCGAAGCTGCTGCTGATATACCGAGGAAGAATCCCCAAAATCTGCCTTTGGAAACTGGAAGATCTCCTATAAGCTTTCCTGTCTGTGCATTCATGGCAAAGAGATAATCTTTATCATTCCACTTTGTATGAAGCATCCATACGGGAAGAAGTGCGTAACTTACCTTCCCTTTTTTTACAGAAATTCTCTTATTCATAGGTATGACAGTTTCATATCCTACAACAGTATCACGAAGAAGATCTGTAATCGTATTTTCTGCTCTTGATTTTACACGAGATGCACAAGCCTCAGCTGTCACATCATATTTGTCAGCAAGATATCCAGGCAGATATGCCGTCGAGAACTGTTTTAGTTCATTATAATCATAAGGCTCTATGGAATCCATATGATTGTCTGGCATCTTCGAAGAACCGTCAGCTGGGATTTTGTTGAATTTTACATTTCCTGATCTTTCTACGATGAAATGGTCTGTTCTTGTGACTTCATAATCACCTTCTTCAACTACAAAAGACCTGGTTGCCTCAAATTTGACGTCTGCATCAGCGCTTCCGTCAAAAAGCCAGAATGGAACATAAATGCCTTTGATTTCGTTTATCTTATTTTCGCTTTTAAAAGCCTTTGGCAGAAGCGGCTTTCCTTTATAATGCTTTTTCAGAGCCTGCTTTGCAGATTCCTTGTCAAGCTTAAATGGGATAATATAATCCGGCTTGAGATTTCCAGCAAACTGACCTGGAATAATTGAAGGATTGTCGCAATATGGGCAGCTTGTGGCAGCAGTAGTCGAATCACATATGATCTCTGCTCCGCAGGATGGACAGATATAAGATTTCATGCCGTCCGCATCTGCGCCCCACTCGCTGCCTGCCTCAGAAGCATCCCAACCATCAAATGTGCTGCTCTCTTCGTCATTTGCCTTTTCAGAAGAAGCTGCCGCACCATCTTTTGATTCATCAACATTTTGCTCCTTCTTTTGCTCATTTTCTTGAGATCTTCCTTGTTCTTTCTTTTGTTCTTCTATCTCGAAAGCTTTTTCAGCAGCCTTCTGTTTTGCTGCATATAAAGCTTCTATCTCAGAAATCTCAAATATACTACCGCAATATTCGCACTCAAGCTTGCCTGAAGCTGAGGAAAAGTGCAATGGCCCAGTACATGCAGGACATTGATAATTATTTACTTGTGTACTCATGTAATCACCTGTGCTCTATCCTACTTAATATCATTTTCATCAAATGGATCACCGCATTCTGGGCAGAATTTTGGAGGATTTGCAGGATCCTCAGGCTCCCATCCACATTTGTCACATCTATATAATGGAGCACCTACAGGTTTCTTTGTACCGCATTCTGCGCAGAATTTGCCTTTATTTAACTTTCCGCATGATGGACAAGCCCATCCATCTGCTGCGGGAGCAGGCTTTGGACTGCCACATTCTGGACAGAATTTACCTACAGCCATGTGTCCGCAGCTGCACTTCCAGCTGTCTGCTGCCGGAGCCGCTTGCTGTGCCTGCTGCTGTGCTGCCATCTGCTGCTGAGCCATCTGCTGTGCCTGCTGCTGCGCTGCCATCTGGTAAAGATTTCCTGCATTCATACCGCCTGCACCAGCAGCCATATTCATACCCATAAATCCCATAGCTGCGCCATTTGTATTTGATGCTGCTGCTACCATAGCATCAGCCTGTGCGCCAGCAAGATTTCCTGCAGCCATACTTGGATCTCTGAAAACGGCTCTTCTCTGTAAGTCCTTGATAGCCTGCTCGTCATTTTCGTCTGCTTTGACTGATGAAACGCCAAATGATACGATTTCGATTCCTCTAAGATCCTTCCACTTAGCAGAGAGAACTTCATTTAGCGCCTCGGAAATCTCCATAGTATGTGCAGGAAGTGCAGAATAGCGGATGCCTTTTTCTGAAATCTTGCCAAATGCAGGCTGAAGAGCAGTCATAAGTTCTGTCTTCAGCTGTCCGTCAAGTTGGCCTCTTTTGTAATCTTCTTCAACATTTCCGCAAATGTTTGTATAAAATAGCATAGGATTTGAAATTCTATAGCTGTATTCGCCAAAGCATCTTATGGAAATATCCATATCGAGACCAATATTTGTGTCTACTACTCTAAAAGGAATCGGCGAAGGTGTACCATATTTATTTCCTGTAAGTTCCTTTGTATTAAAATAATAAACACGCTGATCCTTCGGAGCCTCTCCTCCAAAAGTAAAACGCTTGCCGATATTCATAAATATTTCACCAATATTTTCACTGAGATCTCCTGTGAAAAGTGAAGGCTCAGTCGAAAGGTCATAAGTATATTCGCCTGGCTCTGCGCAGATATCTACAATCTTGCCCTGCTCTACAATCATCATGCACTGACCATTTGCAATAGCTATGACAGATCCATTTGAAATAATATTGTCACTTCCATGCTTGTTTGACGAACCTTTTGAT
>CAVJDC010000137.1:0-4249 GCA_963648085.1 Anaerovoracaceae bacterium | reverse complement strand
ACGCCCACGCATCGCAATTTCATCTGCCTTTTGTCTGTGCCGATCATCTGTATTGGCGATTCCACGCCCACGCATCGCAATTTCATCTGCCTTTTGTCTGTGCCGATCATCTGTATTGCCAGACTTCCAACGATTTCCACTTTACTTTACAAAATCCCTATGGTCTCCGCGGCCCGTAACTACAGTTTTTCCAATTTCATCCATTTGTTTTTTCAAAATCTGAAGGCTCTCCTCGGCACTAAGCTCAATTCCAAGCTTGTCATTGTAAAGCATATAATTTTTCCTCACATTTTGCGGCGATAGATTCGGCATGACGACATTGCATCCAGCAAGTACACCCTGCACGCGTCCATCCTCTGCGGCCGTTCCAAGTGCTGTCGTTGACGGCAAAAGAACGTCGGGAAGCATTATTCTCGTGAGGCTAAGAAGAAATAATGAAAGCTCCTGACTGCCTGTAGGGCAGCCATTAAATGGCGTGTCTTTGTGCGGAATAAATGGCCCGATTCCTGCCATCGCTGGCTTGAAATCACACATCAATTCCATGTCAAGTGCAAGTGACTCTGCTGTCTGAAAAGGTGTTCCGACCATCATCCCGCAGCCTGCCTGAAAGCCTATTTCCTTTAAGTCCTTCAGACATCTTAGCCTATTTTCGAGACTCATCTCCTCTGGATGAAGTCTGGCATAATGTCCGAAATCCGCAGTTTCATGCCTCAAAAGATAACGATTTGCTCCCGCCTCAAACATCGCCTCATAGCTTTCCCTGCTGCACTCCCCTACAGAAAGTGTAATCGCACAATCTGGATATGCCTTTCTTATGCTGTGGATTAGCGCAATCAGTCTATCACCACTCCAATATGCATCCTCTCCACTCTGAAGAACAAATGTCCTGTAACCGAGCCGGTATCCTTCCTTACAGCACAGCATTATGTCCTCTTCACTCAAACGGTAGCGCTCTACATTCTCATTTGAACGTCTTATTCCGCAATAATAGCAGTCATTTCTGCACACATTTGAAAATTCTATTATTCCCCTGAAATAAATCGCATCTCCAAAATGCTCCCTAGTTATCTTCTCAGCAAGCGCCGCCGCATGTTTTCTGTCTTCCTCCGTAAATTCAGAAATCAATGTAACCCATTCCGCATGTGAGAGACCTTTTCTTTCGTTCAATTTATCTATTAACTCTGTGTGACTCTTTTCCATTAGCTCTGTGCGACTATTTCCCATTGTCTCTGCGTGACCATTTTCCCTTATCTCTGCGTGACTATTTCCCATTGTCTCTGCGTGACCATTTTCCATTATCTCTGTGTGACTAGTTTCCATTGTCTCGGTCTGACTCTTTTCCATTATCTCTGTGCGACTATTTCCCATTGTCTCTGCGTGACCATTTTCCATTAGCTCTGTGTGACTCTTTTCCATTAGCTCTGTGCGACTATTTCCCATTGTCTCTGCGTGACCATTTTCCATTATCTCTGCGTGACTATTTCCCATTGTCTCTGCGTGATTTATTCCAATATGTTTCATTTTCATATACTTCACATCCATTTATTCATAATGCAGAATCGAATATTACCCATTTCTATAAGCAACAGGGTTCACTTCCGATTTTCAGTAGTCCTTTCCATAAGCGAGCTTGTCGGTGCTGCTAAGCTTAAAACGCAGTGTCAGATATGCAGGCTGCACTTTAAAGGTTTTTGAAAGACTTTCACACACTTTGCGTAGTTTAATGCTTTGCGAAAGCTTTACGCCGCTCAAGATCATCGATCTGCAAGATAGCTAGTCTTCACGTGCATTCCCTTAAGTCTTGATATGCGGTCTGTCATCTCAAGCACTCTGGCGACTGTTGAATCGAGCGTCAATGTAATAATGTTGATACCAGCCTTTCGGTAAGGAATTCCCATTCGCCCTACCATATCACTTTCGTATTCATGTACAATTGCATTAAAAGCTTCAGGATTTGCTTTATCATCCAGCATAACCGTTATGCAGGCGATCACGCTGCTTTTCGTTGATGCCACTGCCTCGCTGTCCTTTGATGCCGCTGCCTCGCTGTCTTTTGCTCTCGCTGCCGCACCATCTCCCGGCGCCGCTGTCGCTTCGTTCTGTGATGTTGTCCCGCTTTTCTCTATTTTCAAGGCCTTATCTGATATTTTAGCGAATGAATTATCTGTATAAATTTCAATAGGAACCACATCTGCATAAGAGCTGTCTGACGTCTCAAGATGACCTATTACAGACTTGACTCCGAAATATTTAAGAATATTTTCTTCTATAATCATTTCCCTGACCTTGCCGAAGCAGTAGCTGCCGTCTCGTGCAAGCATCAGAGCCTTTGTGCCTCTGCGAAGCGCATGAGCAGGATAATGAGTATTAAATATACATGTAATGCCTTCGGACGCCAGCTCAGATATCATGTTTAAAACAAGCAGCTGATTCTGAAAATCAAGATTTGACTCAGGCTCATCCAGAATCAGCACCTCAGGCTCCGACGCCAGCGCCCTTGCAATCAGCACCATCTGAAACTCGCCCCCACTCAGCTCCGCGCAAGAGCGCTGTTTTAGCCTCGAGATACCAGCCCTCTCAACCGCGGCGTCAGCCGCCCTGATATCATCCTCACTCGGCACCGAAAACGGATTCACCATCGCAGCCCGCCCCAGCAGCACCATCTCCTCCACCGTATAGGCGGCAGGCGCCGTCTTCGCCTGCGGCACATACGACACACGCTTCCAAAGATCACGGGGCTTCATCTTCGAAACAGGCATCCCATCAATAAAAGTCCCGCCTGACTTCCACTTAAGAAGCCCCGTCGTGCACCTCAGCAGCGTCGTCTTCCCTGCACCATTTGGCCCCAAAATTGCAAGCACATCACCCGTATCAAGAGAAAAATTTATGTCCTTAAGGACTTCCCTTTCCTGCCTAGGATAACCAAAGCATCCATCCTTTACCTCAATCCTCATAAACTCCATCCCCTCTTTCTACGAAGCAGATATATGAAGAATGGTGCTCCTATCACTGCCGTAATTACAGAAATTGGTATTTCCTTTGGTGAGATTGTTCTTGCTGTCATATCGACAAGCATCATAAATACCGCACCGATACTCACAGAAGCTGGCAAAAGCGCCACATGATTGCTTCCAAATTTCATCCTGCATATATGCGGCACAAGCAGACCGACCCATCCGACCTGCCCGCACATCGACACGCACGATGCAGTGATCACAGTCGCACAAAGTTGGATCACAGTCCTTAGCAATTTCAAATTTACGCCTGAGCTTACAGCTTCGTCATCCGAAAGAGGAAGAAGATTCATCCTCCATCTGAGCAGCAATATTATAATCGTACATATGATAAGCGGCGGGGCACCTAGAAGAAGTGAATCAAACGAAGCCCCCTCCATACTTCCCATCAGCCAGTATGTGATAGCAGGAAGCTGTGACTCTGTATCTGCTGTGAATTTTATAAATGAAACAAGCGCACTGAAAAGTGATCCTATCATAATGCCCGCCAGAATTGGAGTATTTTTCGAATTTCCTATACCCCTGCCCGACAGACTTGTTAGCATGACAGCTGCAAGTCCAAAGATGAGAGCGGTGATCTGCACGCCTATCATCCTTGCTCCAAGAAGCATAGCAAGCGCAGCGCCAAAGCTCGCACCAGATGCAACTCCCAGCGTGTCAGGTGTGGCAAGTGGATTTGAAAATAGACTCTGAAAAGCACATCCCGACACCGACAGACCCATTCCCACTATTGCGGCAAGAATCAGTCGAGGAATCCTTATCGACCATATAACCGTGTCAACCTGTGCATTTACAGATTCAACATCAATTCCTACACTTCCAAGAAGAGCTCTTAAAATGTCAGATTTTCCCAGAACGGAATTCATCACATCAGCCAGAGATATAGACATCCTGCCAAGCGACAAGCAGACAAAAAAACATATGACCGGCAGAATCACAAATGCCGCTTTATATCTTTTGGGAAGACAACCCGCATAATTTTTCTTCATCATAAAAACCTACATCTTACATAAAAACACATTACACATAAAACCATGCGCTGCATATAAAAGCTTGCACCACACTTGAAAACTTGCGCTGTATAGCTGCATATATGAACATGCACCATATTTGAAAACTTGCGCTGCACACATAAGCTTGCACCATACTTGAAAACTTGCGCTGCACACATAAGCTTGCACCACACTTGAAAACTTGCGCTGTATATAAAAATCTGCAATATACACGAATCCATG
>CAVJDC010000136.1:0-4287 GCA_963648085.1 Anaerovoracaceae bacterium | reverse complement strand
ATTTACTATCATTTTGCAGTATGTTCTATAATTCTGCTATTCTACGTTGAAAAATCACTCTTCTTCGATATCCCAGACCTCGCTTGCCTTGTCAATGTAAAGAATGCCATCAAGATGATCTAGTTCATGACAAAATGCTCTAGCAAGAAGACCTGTTCCTTCATAAATTTTCTCTTTGCCATCCCTATTTAGTGCTTTAACCTTTACATATTCAGGTCTTTCAACCTCGCCATACTTTCCAGGAATACTAAGACATCCCTCAGAATCAATCTGACTTCCACTTGACTCGATAATTTCTGGATTTATAAGCTCAATAAGGCCATTTTCCTCATCGCCGATGTCAATCACAACCATCCTTCTGAGAATGCCAACCTGTGGAGCTGCAAGACCTACGCCGCCTGAATCATAAAGAGTTTCTACCATATCGTCAAGTATGACCTTTATCCTTTCAGTTACCTCACCAACAGGTCTGCATGTTTTTCTCAGCACATCATCGCCTATCTCTACAATATTTCTTAATGCCATTTCCTTTCTCCTTTCTCTCCTTTGTTTTAACTTCCTTTTAATGATATTTTGATTCCTGCGCACCGCATGCTCGATTCTCACGCACACCGCAAGCCCGATTCTCACGCACACCGCATGCTCGATTTACACGCATCGCATGCTCGATTCTCACGCACCGCATGCTCTATTCACACGCACCGCATGCTCGATTCTCACGCACACCGCAAGCCCGATTCTCACGCACACCGCAAGCCCGATTCTCACGCGCACCGCATGCTCGATTCTCACGCACACCGCAAGTCCGATTCTCACGCACACCGCATGCTCGATTCTCGCGCGCACCGCAAGCTCGATTCTCGCGCACACCGCATGCTCGATTCTCGCGCACCGCAAGCTTTAACCTCTATGTCATGCTATAAGGATCAACCTCTACAAGCATGACAGATTTTATTCTTTTGTCAAGCGCCCTAGTGTTTTTTATCTCTGCAATCATTGTAAGATATTTTTCTGTTTTTTCCAACGGGCTTTTTATAATAAACTGATATCTAAAATTTTCATTCATTTTGCTTTTTCGCGCTGGAATAGGTGCGAAAATTTCACCCTTCTTAGCTATATCACTTTCCCTAAGTGTAAAATATACCTCCTGAGCCTCTCGTCTAAGACAATCCTCATCACTAAAATAAAATACAAGTCGGATGATATTTGTGAATGGCGGATAACCAGTCAGTCTTCTTAGCATAATCTCATTTTCAAAAAAAGTATCGGAATCGGCCGACGCAGCATATCTCAATACCTTTTCATCTGGGGAGTAAGTCTGTATGATAACTTTTCCCTGCTCTTCGCCTCTGCCAGCTCTGCCAGCGGCCTGTACAATTGTCTGAAATGTCCTCTCAGCTGATCTATAATCAGGAATGTTCATCATAATGTCCGCTGATATAATACCCACTGTGCCGACATTGCGATAATCAAGCCCCTTTGCTGCAATTTGAGTTCCCACAAGAATGTCGGTCTTCCCCTTTTTAAAAGCTTTTATAATCTTGTCGGCTTCGCCCTTCCTTTTCGTTGTATCAAGGTCAAGTCTTGCGACATTATATCCCTCAAATGCTTCATTTGCAGACTCTTCAACCTTCTCAGTGCCTATCCCAAAATGCCTTATATATGGACTCCCGCACGATGGACACCTTTCGGGAATATCCTTTCTTCTGCCGCAGTAATGGCATTCCAACTTTTCTGAGATCTTGTGATAAGTCATTGTAATACCGCACGCATCGCATTTCACGGCATATCCGCAGCTTCTGCAGGAAACAAAAGAGGAATATCCCCGTTTGTTTACAAATAAAAGCACTTGTTTTCCGGCTTTAAGACTTTCCATGGCGCTATAATAAAGCTGTCTGCTGAAAATACTTCTGTTTCCGCTTCTTAACTCACTTCTCATATCAGCAATTTCAATATGCGGAAGAGGAGTCTTATTGAAACGTTCATTTAACTTTATTTCGTGAAATTCACCTATTTTTGCACGATATCTCTGTACGATTGATGGCGTTGCAGAACCCATTATCACAGGTGCGCTGCATAATTTCCCCCTAAAAATGGCCGTCTCGACAGTGTCATACTTTGGCGTCATATCCGACTTGTATGAAGCCTCATGGCATTCGTCTACCACAATAACTCCCAAATCATTAAATGGTGCGAAGATTCCTATTCTGGCGCCTATTACTATATCAGCTTCACCCTTTCGCACACGCATCCATTGATCATAACGCTGCCTCTTCGTCAGCTTGCTGTGAAGAATTGCAATCCTGTCAATCCCAAATCTTGCGATAAATTGCTCAATCATCTGTGATGCCAATGATATCTCAGGAACTATAATGACAGCTTGCCGGCCGTTCTCAAGAGCATGCTGTGCTGCATTTATGTAAATTTCGGTCTTGCCGCTTCCAGTAACTCCATTCAGCAAAAATCCTTTAAACTGTTTTTTCTCAATAGCTGGTGCAATCTCACTGACAGCCTTTTTCTGCTCTTCGGTAAGCTCTGGAGCACAGCTCTCACAGATTTCAATATTTTCGTAAGGATTTTTCCTTACACCTGTGCCTTTTCTCTCGGAATCAGGCTTCACATATGGTGGAATCATACATTTTATCGCCTCAATAAATCTGCATACATATGTACGGCGAATCCACAACGCAAGCTTAAGCAGCTCATCTGTTAAAAATAATTCCTCATTGATGCTCGCTGTCTCCTTTATCTTTACATCTTTCAGCTCATCGCCTAGCCTGTCCTCTTCATATACATTAAAAACATATGCTGTAATGAGCTTATCACGCTTGCCAAATGGCACTTTTACGCTCATTCCTCTTGCAAGATGCAGCTTTCCCTCGGCATAAGTATACATGCGATCCGTATAATCACTTGCATTGTCAATTATGACATCAATATATCTCAATAATATCAACCCCTGTTTTCATTTGACACGCATAATCTTCAACGTACACTCTTTAACATGCATCACCTTTGGTACTCTCGGTGAAAATTTACTGACTTAAACATATCCTGCAGCATGCAGCGCCTACAACATACAGCGCCTGTAACATGCAGTGCCTGCAACATGCAGCGCCTGTAACATGACGCACCTGCAACATATAGTGCCTACAACATGCAGCGCCTGCAACATGCAGCGCCTACAACATACAGTGCCTGCAACATGCAGCGCCTGCACTCATGCTAATCACGCCTAGAAAACACACATCCGCAATAATTTTGTCTGTAGATGCCATACTCACGCGAAAGCTCTACAGAACGCTTAAAACCATCCTTTTTCTTGAAACTCTCATCCAAAAATTCAACATCGTACTCATCCTTCAGGGCATAGCCTACATTATTTATGCGATTAGTATTCTTATGAGGACTTACAGAAAGAGTCGTGGCAAATATATCATAGCCTTCCTCTTCAGCCTTCTTTGCAGTACTCTCCATACGAACCCTAAAGCATATATCACATCGTGCACCATCCTCCGGCTCCTGCTCAAATCCCTTTACAGCATCAAAAAAATACTCTGGATCATATGGGCCCTCAGTCAATGCTATATCCCTAAGCTTAGGATGTGAATCATTGAACTTTTCAACAACCTGATGTTGTGCCTCAAGTCGTCTGTCGTACTCATCGCTGTCTGTAATATTCGGATTATAAAAATAGACTGTAAGGTCATATCTGTCAGCAAGCCTCTCTATCACAGCTGTACTGCATGGTCCACAGCAGCTGTGAAGCAGCATTTTCTTTTTTTCCTTTTCCGTAGAATTGTTATTCCCCTTAGGAGTTTCATTTTCCTTAGAAGACATGCCTTTCATCTGGCCATTCATTTGGTCATTCATTTGACCATTCATTTGGTCATCCATTTGACCATTTATTTGATCATTTATTTGATCATCCATCATTTTGCTCCTTTTCAAATGACAGGAAAATGCCATTTTCTCTGCAATTAGTCCCAAGATCTACACAGATGGGAATTTTGAAAATCTTGTTCAGCGCATCAAACCTGCTGCTTTAAATCAACGAATCTGTGTCAGACTTATCCTTTATACCCTTTTTTTAGAATTATTGACATATATTTTTTTAGCATATTATAATATTCAGCGTACAATACATTCACCATACAATATATTCAACGTACGATAGCATGCAATATATTAAGCACACATCACACTCTGCGTGCGGCACTAGCTGACAGCACATCATACTCTGCGTGCGGCAACAGCTGACAGCAAATCATACTCTGCGTGCGGCAA
>CAVJDC010000135.1:0-4292 GCA_963648085.1 Anaerovoracaceae bacterium | reverse complement strand
GCATCACTGAGTTCTGTGCCACCGCTGGCATTCTCATAATTCCCACAGTCATCACCAGCATCACTGAGTTCTGTGCCACCGCTGGCATTCTCATAATTCCCACAGTCATCACTAGCATCACTGAGTTCTGCGCCACCACAAGCATTCTCATAATTCCCATGGTCATCACCAGCATCACTGAGTTCTGCGCCACCGCAGGCATTCTCATAATTCACGCGGTCATCACTAGCATCTCTGAGTTCTGCACCACCGCTGGCATTCCAGAGCTTTTCACTGTCATCGTCACCGTCAGAAATACATGAAATGCTCTGTCCATATGAGTCCTCGACTAGCAATACTTTACATCCATATATATCATGAAGCGCGTGGGTGTATCTGTCATTGCTCACGACAACCTCATGAAATCCATCATAATCACAGCTTCCGTCATCAATTCTTTCATATTCTATTCCGATAAGGCCGTGTATACCTGTACCACGCATAATTCTCATCAGAACAGTCTCAGCTTGATCATTTCGGTTGTGTGCAACTGCAATCTTTTTTGCACCTGTAATTTCGCATACACATCTAAAAGCTGCATATCTAGCAGTTCTGCCTTCAGATTCCGTGCTTACACTGTTTGCCACCGCACGAGCAGATATATCGGAGTGAAATGAAAAAAAGTCTATTCCAAGCTTGCTTGCTAGAGCTGCAGAATATATCTCGTCCCTGACAGCTTCCTCACCGCGCAGGCAATGGTTGATATGAACTGCATATATCTCCTGTATGCCTAATTCCTCCCTAAGTGCAGCCAGACTGTGCAGTAAGCACGTAGAGTCAGGTCCGCCGGAAAAGCCGACAACCACTTTGTCTCCACGAGAAATCATATCAAACTTTCTGATTGTCTCCCTTATTTTGTCTAGATACATGTCGGCCCCCGAAACATTCTCCCCATCATCGTGCCACGCAGCGGCAATTCAACAGATCTATAACTACTCTCACCACCATCGTGCCACGCAGCGGCAATTCAACAGATCTATAACTACTCTCACCACCATCGTGCCACGCAGCGGCAATTCAACAGATCTATAACTACTCTCACCACCATCGTGCCACGCAGCGGCAATTCAACAGATCTATAACTACTCTCACCACCATCGTGCCACGCAGCGGCAATTCAACAGATCTATAACTACTCTCACCACCATCGTGCCACGCAGCACAAGATTTGTGTCAATCCTCTATTCCATAAAATTTCTTTGCTGTCTCGCAAGTGGCAATCGCCACTTCTTCATATGAAACACCCTTAAAATCAGCTATACGCTGAACTGTATACTTTACATTTGCAGGGTCATTTCTCTCAACTCTGCCTCTAAGCGGCATCGGCGTGAGATATGGCGAATCCGTCTCGACACACATGTGATCAAGTGGAATCGCTGCGATTATCTCAGGTGCTTTCTTAGAAGTCTTATATGTAACAGGTCCAGCAATCGAAAAATAGCATCCAAGCTCAAGATATTGCCTTGCCATCTCTGCACTGCCCGAATAGCAATGCATCAGAACTTTGGTATTTTCAAATGCTTTTTCTTCCTTCAGGATTTGCATCACATCCCCATGTGCCTCACGATCATGAATGCAAATAGGCTTTCCTAGCTTGATAGCAAGCTGAATCTGGCGTCTGAACCAATATTTTTGAATATCATGTTCTACAACCTTCCAGTAATAGTCAAGACCTATCTCCCCGATTGCAACTACCTTATCCTTCTTTGCCAAACCTTCGAGAAGGAATAAATCCTCCTCAGTCATCTCGCCGACTTCCTGAGGATAAAAGCCAACAGCAGCATATATTCCAGGATATTGCTGAGCAAGCTTTACTGCTGCACTTGAAGTCTCAAGATTTACACCCGGGTTCATTACATATGAAATATTCTTCTCAGCAAATAAACTTTTTATAAGCTCGTCTCTGTCTTCATCAAATTGTTCAACATCGAGATGAGCATGTGAATCAAAAAGCATTTCTATCTCCTTCTGCTTTGCGTCTTTTTGCATCATATCAGCGCTATTCAAATGCCATTAAACGCCATAAAAGCCGCCAAAGTACCGTCAAGCGCTTGTGAAGTTCTATACTATTTTACTTTACTCGATTTCCATCTGCAGCATCTGTAGTTACGAACTCAAGTCTTTCGCCATTATCTGCAAAGAGAATCATACCCTTTGACTCCTCGCCGCGAAGCTTGATAGGCTTAAGATTTGCAACAACTATGACATTTTTCCCTGCCATCTCTTCAGGGCTGTAATATTTTGCAACGCCCGATACGATTTGTCTTACTTCACCACCGATGCTCACCTGCGAAACAAGCAGCTTGTCAGCCTTAGGATGCTTTTCACACGAAACAATCTTGCCAACTCTTAAGTCAATCTTATCAAAATCATCTATAGTAATTTCTGGCTTGATAGGTTCAGTATCACCTTGCTTGTCTTCCTCTGAAGCGTTAGCTGTATCTGATGCTGAATTTTCAGACGCCGCCGCAGCTGCCTCAGCTTCAAGCTTTGCCTTTGCTGCAGCCATAGATGCTGCCGTCATAGCCTCAAGCTCTGCGATTTCCTTTTCTATGTCAAGACGAGGGAAAATAGGTTCGCCTTTCTTTACAGTCTTTCCTTCCATCATGTCAAATCTCATAGAGTCTTCCCACTTGATCTCTTCATCTGCAATGCCAAGCTGTGCTCTTATCTTTCCTGCAGTATTTGTGAGGAATGGATCAATAAGAACAGAGATTACTCTGATTGATTCTGCCAGATGGTGCATCACGGTGTCAAGACGAGGCTTCGAAGCTTCATCCTTTGCAAGCACCCATGGAGATGTTTCATCTATATATTTGTTTGTGCGTCTGATAAGCTTCCAGATTTCCTCAAGCGCAAGATTGAAGCTGAATTTATCCATATAGGCCTCAACTCTGTCTGCTGTAGAGGCTGCAAGTTCTATAAGTTCACTGTCAGGATCAGAAGCAGTGGCCGGTGCTGGAACTACGCCTCCGTCATATTTTTCAATCATAGCGACAGTTCTGCTTACAAGATTTCCCAGATCATTTGCAAGATCATAATTGAGTCTATTTAGCATCACTTCATTTGTATAAAGGCCATCCTGACCAAATGCATATTCTCTGAGAAGGAAATATTTCAATGCGTCTACACCATAGCGATCGATAAGCTTTACTGGATCTACTACATTTCCTCTCGACTTTGACATCTTTCCACCTTCAAGAAGAATCCATCCATGGCCAAGTACCTTCTTAGGAAGAGGCAGATCAAGTGACATGAGCATAGCAGGCCATATAATAGAATGGAAACGCACGATTTCCTTTCCCACAAGCTGCACATCTGCCGGCCAATATTTTGCAAAATTGCCTTCTTCATTCTCAGGATATCCAAGAGCTGTGATGTAATTTGAAAGTGCATCAAGCCATACATAAACGACATGCTTTGGATCGACAGGAACCTTGATTCCCCAATCAAACGTACTTCTTGATATGCAAAGATCCTCAAGACCTTGGCGCAGGAAGCTTAGCATTTCATTTCTTCTTGCTTCTGGCTGAAGGAATTCTGGATTATTCTCTATAAGCTCTATCAGTCTGTCCTGATATTTTGACATGCGGAAGAAGTATGCCTCTTCATGAGCCTTTTCTACAGGTCTTCCACAGTCAGGGCACTTGCCGTCTACAGCCTGAACCTCCGTCCAGAAGGATTCGCATGGTGTGCAATAGAGTCCCTCATATTCACTCTTGTAAATGTCGCCCTTGTCATGCATCTTTAGGAAAATTTTCTGGACATTCTTCACGTGTCTTTCTTCAGTAGTTCTGATGAAATCATCATACGAAATTTCCATCGTTGCCCACAGTTCCTTGATTCTGCCAACCACGTCATCAACAAATTGCTGCGGTGTAATTCCTTTCTTTTCGGCAGCCTTCTGAATCTTGAGTCCATGCTCATCAGTACCTGTCAGAAATCTCACATCATAACCCGTAGCACGCTTAAATCTCGCCATAGCGTCAGCCATAACTGTACAATAAGTATGACCTATATGAAGATCCGCACTCGGATAATAAATAGGTGTAGTTATATAAAATGTCTTTTTTTCGTTCATTTTAGATCCACTCCTTTATATAAAAATAATTATAATATTACATTTGTATCCTAGTTATAATATTTCTCTGTATCCTAGCCGCATGACATTAATTTGCAGACCGGCAACATAATATTGCCTCGCAGGCTGCTCTCGTAATATTCCCTCTCAAGCTGCCCTCGTAATATTCCCT